>QMRZ01000156.1 GCA_003649495.1 Thermoprotei archaeon
GGAAGGGCGGAGGAGGCGGCTTCGGCGCTGGGGGAGGCTTTGGAGGCGGTGGAGGCGGCGCACGCTAGCCCTCAAGTGATATGGCGGGCTCGGTTGGCGTTCACTAAATGCGTGTAGAGAGAGGTTAGAGAGCTTGGGCGCGTGTTCAGTTTCACCAGCGCGGTCCCACGCGGTACGCCGACCTATCCACGGCCACCATCTCGAACTCGGAGGTCAGGCGCACCGCCCCCACCGGGCATATCTCTGCGCACTGGCCGCAGAAGATGCATCTACCCACGTCGAACGTCACCTTCCTCCTATCCGCCACTGACACGGCTCCACTAGGGCACACCTTCAGGCACAGCATGCAGCCTATACACGTCTCCCAGTCGTAGGCTATCATCCCCCTATAGCCCCGGGGGGTAGCTGGCCTCTCAGGCTTCAGGGGGTACCCTATGGTGAGCGGCCTGCCCAGGAGCCTCCTTAGCGCATCACGCAGCATAACACCTATCTTCATGCGAGCCCTCCCGCCTCCAGGAGTGAGATGGCCAGGGATAATATAGCTATGCTCGTGGGGGCTACCAGGCAGAACCTCACCACCTGGCTGGGCTTGACGCGGCCTAGCACAGTGCCCGGCACCGTGATGGTCAATACTGCTATGCACATAGCCTCGAGGAGGCAGAGCATGGCTGCTAGCGGCGGGCGAGCTGGCGTGTAGAGGAACAGCGATGCAGCCAGCAGCGCCGTAGAGAACCGTGAGACTCCCTTAGCAATCTTCACCAGCGCTAGGTGGGGCCCTCCGTACTCTATGAGGAAGCCATGCACCACCTCGGTCTTAGCAGTAGTCACGTCGAAGGGCGGAACCTCTCCCTCAGCTGGCATGCACAGCATAAAGGCGAGGAGTGCTAGAGCCCCGCCGAGGCTTAAGGTAGCTATCCCCCCACCCGCCTCTGCCTGTAAGGCAATTACGCTCGCTAGCGAGAGTGTGCCACCAGCCTTGATTGCCGCTGTGAGGACTGAGAGGAGCATCGGCAGCTTGTACGATAGCAGCACACTAAGCCCCCTCGAGAGGCTTATCGCGGCGTAAGGGTTCCCCGAGGAGGCTCCCCCCACCATGGCTAGGAGGGAGGAGGAGGAAAGCAGGTAGAATACCAGGAGGAGGTCCCCAGCTAGCTGCAGGCCGGTGACCAGAACCACGAACACTAGCGCGCCTCCAGCCAAGGCGCACGAGGCTGAGAGTAGCGGCGCATAGTTAAAGAGGGGGTAGGCCGCTGTAAACGGGATTATCCTATCCTTGCTGAAGAGCTTCACCAGGTCGTAGAAGGGCTGGAGCAGCGGCGGCCCGACCCTGCCCTGCATGCGCGCACGCAGCTTCCTGTCAACCCCCTCATACACCAGGCTAACCAGCAGCACTATGGGGGCAGAGGCCGCTGTAGCGAGGTGGAGCTCCATCACCCGCCACCCCTCCTGAGCTCACTTAATCTCACGGTCCTGCGCGCCCCCTCGCGCGCGTCCACAAGAGTTACCCGCTCGGCGCACGCTATGCAGGGGTCTATCGACGAGAGTATGATGGGTACGTCGGCGAGCTCCGAGCCCCTCAGCATGGCCATCAAGGCTGGGAAGTTAGCCAGGGTCGGCGTCCTAATCCTGAGCCTGTTCAGGAACTCCCTCCCATCAGTCCTCACGTAGTAGAGGAGCTCGCCTCTCGGCGCCTCAACCCTAGATACGTCCTCGCCAGCAGGTATCTCCCTAGACAGTCTGAGGAGGGGCTTCCCAAGCCTCACCTCGCCCTGAGGGAGCTCGTCTAGTATCGCCTCAACCAGCTCAGTGGACTCGAGTACCTCGAGGATCCTCACCTCAGTTCTGCTCAGGGCGTCGCCCCCCCTCCTCACGATGACCGAGAACTTCCCCCTGAGCTGGCTGTAAGCAGCGTAGGGGTCGTCCCTGCGTACATCGAAGTCTACACCTGAGGCGCGGGCTACGGGGCCTACCGCGCACAACTCCACTGCCTCGCCATGCTCAAGCACGCCCACTCCCTCCAGCCGGCTCTCCAAGGTCTTGTCATGGACGGCCTCGATGAGCAGCTTGAGGGCCCTCCTCAACTCCTTCACGGCACTCCTCATCCTAGCTATGATGCGATCATCCAGGTCCCTGCGCACCCCCCCAATCGTGTTCACCTCCTTTATCACCCTATTCCCGGTGAACTCCTCCAGTACGTCGAGAATCCCCTCCCTGACCCTGAGCGCGTACATGAAGAGTGTTAGGAGGCCAGCCTGGTAGCTCATCACGCCCAGCCACATGAGGTGGCTCTGCATCCTCTCGAGCTCGGCCACCAGCGAGCGTATGTAGAGGGCCCTCTCGGGAGGCTCTATGCCGCCGATGCTCTCAATCGCCTGAATGAAGCATAGTGGGTGTGCGTGGGAGCATATGCCACACACCCTCTCCACCAGGTGGAGGACCTGGACTATGTTCCTAGTCTCGGCTAGCGCCTCTATGCCCCTGTGTACGTAGCCGAGTTCAATGCTCACATCCACAACCTCCTCACCATCAACAAGGAGGGTGAGCTTCACCGGCTCCTTCAGCGCGGGGTGTATAGGGCCGAAGGGCACTCTCATCAGCTCGCGCTCCCTAGTCACCATCCCCACCTCCTGGCCCTCGCCCAAATTTCCTAGCCACAGCCTCGTAGATCCCCCTGATAATGGCCTCCGGCTTGGGCGGGCAGCCCGCCACGTAGACATCCACTGGAACTACATCATCCAGCGGGCCCTCAAAGGCGTAGCTTCCCACGAATGGCCCCCCAGAGACCGCGCATGAGCCCACAGCCACTACTGCCTTGGGCTCCGGTACCTGCTCGTAAGTCCTCACGATCATGGGCAACATCTTACGCATCACAGGCCCCACGATCACTAGGACGTCCGCCTGGCGGGGAGTCCCCACCAGCACGCAGCCCAGCCTCTCCACGTCATAGCGTGGCGAGAGGGCGGCGAGGAACTCCATCACGCATCCATTGCAGGAACTGGCGTTAAGCAGGAATAGCCATGGAGACCTAGCGCGACTCCCAGATACGATGCCCATGCCAGCTCACCACTGTAGCCTCAGCGCGATATTGCCTGTTACCACCTCCTTACTCAGCCTTAAAGATTCTGTAACCTACACATGAGGATACGCCGCTAAGCGCACTCTATGATCCCGTAGCTCCTCCCCGGGAGTTCTAACAGGAACATTTCCTCGGCCAGCTCCCCGAGCTTAGCCTGTCCTCCAACGACCCTGGGCTTACCTGAGAACCTGGCTTTCCTGTAGTCCACCTCGATCACTAGGCTGTAAGAGTTGTGGTTCATCACTAGGAGGTGCCCATCCGAGTAGAGGTAGATAGACACGTTTGAGAGGGGGCCCACGCGCGCCGCCACGCGCACGCCGGTGTACTCAGCAGCTATGTCCCTAAGCGCCTGCCTCACAGGCTCTGGGTACTCCAGGAGGAGGCCGGGGCACTTCGTCACACACATCATGACCACACCTAAGCCCCCGCTCCTGCGCCTCAGCACTACTGGCCACTCCTCACTGCCATCCCCAGCCCACACCACCGGCTCAGCTCCCCTACACCTGATAATGGGGCCCACCGGGAGTCTCACAGCCCTCCTATGCCCCTCCCACGTCCACCTATCTCCGTACCTGAAGGTTGTAGCCCACGCCCTAGTGTAGCCCTGCTCTATTAGGCCTTCGACATTGGCGAGCATCTTCTTGACGGCCCTGAGATGCCAGCACCCGTGTCCAGCCGCCTCAGCCCAAGCAGCGCGCTCGCAGCCCACTCGCCCGCTAGCCTAACTTGAGAGAAAGGGTGGGTGCCGAGCACCACACTTCAACTCACTAATTACTTTCAACCAACTCTAACTGGAACAACGCTATAAATTAAGATTCAAAGTACTAACGAAGCCAGGGGCCGCGGCGACCGGTGAGCCGCTGGCGCGTTGGCGCCCAGCTACACTCCGAGCCGCTGGGCGCCACATGCAGTGAACCCCACGACCAAGCCCGATGAGCGAAGAGGTCGTGGGGGGATGCGAGGGGGGAGGGGCACACCAAGAAGCA
>QMRZ01000157.1 GCA_003649495.1 Thermoprotei archaeon
CCGTAGCCGCGCCCCCTCCGGGCGTCAACCCTGTACACGCGGCGGCTGCCGCAGAAGGGGCACACCACGAACATGGACGGCAGCCACGGCGTCCTGAACCTCCTGCCGCAGTTCGCGCAGTACCACTCCTTCGTCAACATCAGTACGGGGGGACGCGGGCACGCGTATAAAGCTAACCGCGCACGACACCGTTCACCATTAATCGAAAAAATACTAGGGGAACTCGCCCAGGGTCATGACCTCTATGCCCCTCTCGGCCAGCCTCCTGAACGAGACGTGATCCGCCGCGTCCGAGGCCTTGAGCAGCACCAGCCTGTCGTACTCGTGCCCCCTGACCATCCTCTCGAACAGCTCCAGCGCCCTGCGCGTCACGGGGCCGCTCCTGACCCAGACGAGCCAGGTCTCGCCCCCCACCTCCAGCTTCACCACCACGAAGCCGTCCCTCCTAGACACCACGAAGCCCCTGTGCCTCCTCAGCAGCTCCTCGGCCACCTCAAGCGCCCTGCTCCTCCAGGACATGCCCCTCCACCCATGCGCCAATCGCCTCTGGAGTTATTTAGTTATCCTTGGCTATTCCTAGCCCCGTTTAGTAGCGGGCGCTCCCGGGACATGTCTCATAAACGATGATTATATAAGCATGTGCTACACTTCTGTATCGAAAAGGGGTGGTTGGATGGGGGACGCTGGCCTGCTCGAGGAGCCGGTCGTGAGGGTTCGCTTCGAGGAGGCCGACCCCTTCAACAGGAGGCTCGGGCTGGAGGGGCACGTCCTGGTCACGTGCCAGTGCAGCAGGAGGCGCTGCGTGCGGGTCTTCGAGGTGGTGAGGCCCAGCGCCACGCCCAAGTACCTGGTGCTCGTGGCCAGGCACAGGCTGGGCGTGGAGGTTCTGGGAGTGGCGAGGGGGAGGAGGGGGATACTGGCGGTGGCTAAGAAGGTGGCCCCCAGCTTCCTCTGCTACCTGGCGCGGGGTGAGGGGGAGTGAGCCTGGCGAGCATCCTCCTGATGGCTAAGGAGCTTGCGGACATCGTGCTGGCCATGGACAGGATCACTGGCGCGTCGATGGGCAAGGCCCTGGCCGAGAGGAAGAGGGAGGTGATGGAGATAGCTAGGAAGCTGCGGGAGGCCCTAGACGAGGAGGCGGACGGGAAGCCGGTGTACGTGGTGACCACGGCGGTGGCCCTGTTCGTGGCTGGCCTGGCTGAGGGGCTGGCCGAGGCCTACGGCTCAGACGCTGGCGCGGTTCTCGACGACGTGGTGGTGAAGGCGCTCAAGTTCCTGCTGATGGCCAGGGGGCAGGTGCAGATAGAGCGCGTCCCCCCTCCCTCCAGGCCCATGGCGGGGTGAGGCCATGGTGAACAGGAGGTACGAGAGGGGGCGCCGCTTCGAGCACAGGGTGCGCAGGCTCTTGGAGGCCGCTGGATGGGTGGTGATCCGCGCCGCCGGCAGCAGGCCAATAGACCTGGTCGCGATGAAGAGGGGGGCAATACTCATGATAGAGTGCAAGAAGGGGGGCAGGATCTCCAGGGAGCAGATGGAGTACCAGGCAGAGCTGGCCCGCAGGGCTGGGGCCACGTACATAGTCGTCACGCCCCGCAACCTGGGGGAGCTGAAGAGGCTGCTGGGGGTGGCGTGACGTGGCGGGCGGGAAGGTGATCTGGTTCTACCTGCCCATAGAGGGCAGGCTCGTGGCCGTGCCCCGCGGCGTGGTGCGGAGGGTGGTCAAGGCGACGAGGCTGGCGCCCGACGGCAACCCGTACTGGGGCTTCTCCAACGCGCTCAGCGAGCGCGAGGTCATGGAGTTCCTGCGCTGCCTCAGGGAGGGGAGGGAGCCGCCGCCCGAGCTGGGGAGGAGGGTGGCGTACTACATCACGTTCTACGCCGAGAACCTGGTGCTCAGCACGTACATGACCGTGAAGGCCCTCTGCGGCGAGGAGGAGGCCGAGGACTACCTGGGGAGCATGGAGCCGGTGCTGGAGGAGCTGCGGTCCATGCTCTACAGGGCGGAGAGGGAGGGCGCCTCCAGATCGCTGCTGTGGCGCATGCTCCAGCTCTGCATCAGGCACGGCATGGATCCCTTCTAGGTGGGTGGGAGCGTGATCGAGAAGCCCCTGGCCGTCTACCTGCGGGTCTCGACCGAGAAGCAGGATCTCGAGACCCAGAAGCTGGCCATCGAGAACTGGCTGAGGAGCAGAGGGCTCTCGTGGCTGGACGTGGACTACTACTTTGAGGAGGTGGAGAGCGGCAGGGAGGACATGCGTCCAAACTTTAGACAGCTCTGGGACCTGGTCAAGGAGGGGAAGGTGAGGAGCATCGTGGTCTACGAGCTCAGCCGCCTCAGCCGCCGCATGCGGACGCTGGTGGACTTCCTGTACGACTGCAGCGAGAGGGGGATCGCGGTCTACAGCGTCAGGGAGTCGTACTTCAACGAGTGGATGAGGGACCCCAGGGCCAGGGCCATCATCGTGGGCCTGCTCGGCATACTGTACGAGCTTGAGAGGCAGTTCATAAGCGAGAGGACCAAGGCTGGCCTGGCGCGGGCGAGGGCGCAGGGCAAGCACATAGGCAAGAAGCCGAAGCTCTCCGAGCGCGACATACTGCTAATGAGGAGGATGCTGGAGGAGGGCGTGCCGATAGCCAGGATAGCGAGGAGGCTCGGGGTCGCGAGGAGCACAATCTACAGGTATATGGCCAGGCTTGGGCTAAGGAGGACGAGGCACGGCTAGGTTCACTACACCGTACTCCTCCATCCATTTTTTACCCTTCTCCGTCACCCTGATCAGCTTGAGGCGGCCGAACCGCTCGACCTCTATCAACCCCATCTCCTCCAGCGCCTTCACGTACTTGACCACGGTGTGGGGGGAGAGGCCGGTGCCGCGTATGATGTCACGCACGTAGGTCTCCCCCCTCCTCCTGGCGAACGCCAGTATCGCCAGCGTTATGCTCCTCTTCAGCTTCATCCCTCCTCACGCCTACATCGCCCGCTCGCCTCATAAGTCCATCGATTATGCACCTCTCCACAACTGTTACAAAAACGCAACGTTTTTTAACGGGGGGCGGTAAGTAAGTGGCGTGAGCGGCGGAGACGGGATCTCTGGGCTGTGCGTGGGCAGGGCCGCCAGGCTCCTGAACGCCGTGAAGAGGCTCGAGGAGATGGGGGACGTCCTCAGGCGCTGCGACGCCAGGATCGTGGATTTGTACGAGGAGAAGGCTAGGATCGTCGCGGAGATCCGCGTCCCCGCCCAGCACGCCCAGCGCCTGTTCGTCGCGCTCAAGGCCGGGGGCGCGGTGGTCAGTCCTAAGGCCGTCTGCGTGGATGGCAACGTCGTATCCGTCGTGTTCACGGTGATAGCATGAGCGCCCAGCTCCTCCTCCTCGAGGAGGAGGCGAGGGCGGAGGCGCCCTCCAGGACAGTCATCGTGAGCTTCCACATGCCGAGGGGCCTCCTCAGGGCCTTAGACAAGCTGGTGGAGATGGGGGTCTTCAACAACAGGAGCGAGGCCATGCGCACAGCCGTATACCGCCTGATATGCGAGTACTCGGAGAAGCTCAAGCCCCTCCTCGCCCCCCAGCAGGCGGGCTACAGGTGAGGGCCGTGGTGAACTACTTCACGGGCGCGGAGTGCCGCGCTGTCAGGCGGTTCCTGAGGCTCGAGGGCGAGAGGATGAGGGCGGCCGTCCACGACGCCGTCCGCGAGATATTGAGGAAGCACCGCGGCCGCATGGCCATACTCAGGCCGAAGCACGTCGCCAGCCTCCTCCTGCTGCCGCCGCACCCAGTCGCCCTGTCCGTGATCCTCTCGCTGATGCCGCGCGTGGTAGTGGTCGATGGACGCGAGTGGCGCGTGGCCAGGGAGGAGGGCTCCCGCCTATTCTACGTGCGCGCGTCCTAGCGCCCCATCCCCTTTCCTTTTTTGCCAAATGTTTAAATACCTCAATATCGCAATATACCATGGTGGGAGCATGGAGGAGCGGGAGGAGGTGGCCTGGGACATCCCCCTAGAGGATGAGGAGCTGGAGTATGAGGAGGAAGAGTATGAGGAG
>QMRZ01000158.1 GCA_003649495.1 Thermoprotei archaeon
AACTACCACTGGGAGCCTGGCCCTGCCCCCGAGTTCAAGCCTTATGCCGTAGGAGTAGAGTCGCCTACCTCCAAAATCCCTGGAGTAAGAGCTGGCTACCCACACTGCCCGCCGCCCCTCGATTAGGTCTGGCCACCTGGGCCAGCAGGAGGTAATGGCGATGGAGGGCTTCAGCGTGACGCATATCCTCACGCCCGAGAATGGTGATGGCGAGGTCAGGTAGATAACGGAGCTCTTGTACTTACGCGAAGCTTCATCGACCTCAACGACTACCTTAACCCTCACTCCCCCCTACCCCCTAGCCACGCTGCTCCTACAAGCTAACTACCTGCTCAACCTTATAGGTGTGAAGCCTTATGTCCAGCTGGAGCGTGTAGGCGCTGGTGAGGAGTTCTGAGCGAGCCTCGAGGCTGTGGGGGGGCTGAGGCTAGGGAGGTATTCTACAGAGCGTACGTGGAGGCCCTGATGAGGCTGAGAGTTCTCACTGCCGGGCTAGCGGGGGTCGCGTCGTCGGAGGCAGCCAGGGAGCTCTTGGGCCGCCTAGGGCTAGGGCCCTGCGAGAGCCCAGTTGAGGGGCTGAGAATCCTCCT
Organism: Thermoprotei archaeon; assembly: GCA_003649495.1. Taxonomy (GTDB): domain Archaea; phylum Thermoproteota; class Thermoprotei; order Thermofilales; family Thermofilaceae; genus B17-G15. The sequence continues at coordinate 591 of QMRZ01000158.1, forward strand.
GAGGCGTCTGGGAGTGAGGGCTGAGGTTGAGGGCGGCGAGGAGCTGCGGGTGATCGTGAGGCAGCCCTGCCCGTTCTCGCTTGAGAGGTGTGAGGAGATCTGCCCGCTCCCACACATCTCAGCCACCTACCTATCCACAGCCACTGGGAGGTGGTGGGGGCCCAGGCGCGTCGACAGGCTATTCGTCAAGAGGACTGGCGAGGAGTGTGAGTACAGGCTCTCAGGCGGGCGTGCAGCGCCCAAGCCTTAACGTTATTAGCCTCTGGCGCCAGGGAGATCGATGACGAAGGTATTCATCATGACGGATCTCGAGGGAGCGACCGGCGTAACTGGCTTCTGGGAGGACTTCGACCCCGGGGGCAAGATGCATGATGAGGCGAGGAGAATGCTCACGGGAGATGTGAACGCGGCCATAGAGGGGGCGCTCAGGGGAGGGGCGAGCGATATAGTGGTACTGGACGGGCATGGATCGGCCTTCAGCATCCTGCTGGAGGAGCTGAATCCGGCGGCCCGGCTGATCAGGGGCAGGCGCGTGCTCGAGATGGAGGGGCTTGACGAGAGCTTTGACGCCGTGTTCGCAATAGGCGCGCACGCGATGGCTGGAGCCCCGCTTGCTCTCCTCTGCCACACTCTCTCACACACGGCCATAGTGGAGATAAGGGTCAATGGGATCAGGGTTGGTGAGGTAGGGCTTTGGGCGATGATAGCTGGCCACTACGGCGTCCCCCTCATAATGGTGTCAGGCGACGAGGCTGCAGTTAAGGAGGCTAGGGAGCTACTAGGAGACATTGAGGCCGTAGCAGTCAAGAGGGCGACGAGCATGTACGCCGCCGAGTGCCTCCATCCCTCCGTATCCCGCAAGCTCATATCGGAGGCTGCTGAGAGGGCGCTGAGAAGGCTGGCGAGGGGCGAGTTCAAGCCGTACAGGCTAGAGGCCCCAGTTGAAATGCAGGTAGTCTACATGCTACCAGCCGCCGCCGATAGAATCTCCAAGCGGCCAGGGGTCAAGCGAATCGATGGGCGGACGGTGTCCTACACGGGGGATAACATAATAGAGTGTATGTGCATGCTGCTCTAGCTATGCCTCACGAGCTGCCAGGGCCCCGTAGCAGGGTGCCAGCCATATGGATAGCCCGCCCCGAGTGCCTCAGATGCGGGCTCTGCTGCATCGATACCGAGATGATACTCACACCCAGCGACATCGCCAGGCTCGAGGCGCTGGGCTTCAAGAGAGAGCACTTCACCGTCAGAGATGGGAGGCTCTACCGCCTTAGGAATGTAGATGGGCGCTGCGTCTTCTTCAGGAATGGCAGGTGCGTAGTCTACGAGTACAGGCCGATAGGGTGCTCCATGTACCCCATAGTGATAGATGCCGAGAGCGGCGAGGTCACAGTGGATGAGGCATGCCCCCTAGCTCACACCACTAGCGATGCTGAGCTGGAGAGGGCTAAGCGCTATGCTAGACTTATATTAGCTGAGCTGGGCTTAAAGGGGGTTAAGCGGTGATACTGGCGTTGTTCGAGGACCCGGGCTATGAGTCCCTGTGGCCCCTGACGGCCACAGCGCCGCTCTACCTCCTCAAGGTGGGGCCCTATAGGCTCTACGAGCTGTGGGGCCACGCCCTCGGGGTAAACGAGTACGCGCTCTTCTGCCGCAGAGAGCTCGAGGGCTTCATCGACTGGCTCCTCAACAGGGTGGAGGGCAGGGGGGTCGAGGTAAACCCCGAGCAGCTGGACGACGACGTGGTAGCGGTGAACGCCGCCTACCTCCCCCTACCCGACGCAGCTAAGGTCGTGAGGGAGCTGATGAGCGTCGCGGGCAACGTGATAGCCCACAGGGGCGGCAGGCCCCTGGCCATAAGGGCTACTCGCACGACGGCTAGCAGCTTAGCCGAGGCCATGCGGGGAGTGCTGGAGAGCGAGCTGCTGCTCAGCATGATGGAGGCATTCGAGGACATCCCAGTAGCTGGCCGCGGCGAGGTCAGCAGCATCGAGGGTCTCTGCAGCCACTTCGAGGAGCTGCTCGCCGCGGCCCTCGAGAGCCTGGGGAGAGGGGGCGTCGTAGTCGAAGAGGGCGCTAGGGTGGAGGAGCACGTGGTACTGAGGGAGCCAGCGTACGTGGGCAGGGGGGTTGTCGTCGAGCCTTACTCAGTCATCGAGGGGTCCAGCGTGGAGGGGCCCTCGAGGGTCGGGGGGTACCTGAGCTATACGCTGGTGTCGGCCTACAGCACGGTGTACGTGTCTAGGCTGGAGAGGACGGTGCTGGCCGGGGCCAACGTAATCGGCCCTTACTCCTCGAGCGTAGGGGGCGGGGCCAGGGCTCTGGGGTTCGCGGCGCGCCTGATGCCTTCCTCAGCGCTGTTGGGCTCCTCGGCAGTGGGGGTCGCGTCTCTCGTCTCTGGGCTCTTTGAGGGGAGGCTGGAGGATGGCAGCGCGTATGAAGGCGGCAGGATTAGGCGCGTGACGCGTGATGAGGCGATAGGCGCGCTGCGCCACCAGCTCTCCCAGTTCGGGCGGCTGCCCTCCGACTACGAGCTATCCTTTATTGAGCGCGCGCTTGGGCGCAGCCGCGAGCGCGCAGAGCGCTAGGAAAGCCGCCAATGCCACAGCCGCTAGCCAGCTGGCCCAGGCCTCTAGGCTGAAGCTTACCGCCGTTTCTCCACCCCCCAGCTTACGAGCTGGGAGGGCGGGGGCCGCCCTAGCCGCGTTATAGGCGTACCTATAGGCTAGGAGCTTCAGCGGTAGGTCGCTTGATGACTCCCCTAGCTTGAGCAGTAACAGCAATAGTGCCGGTGGTTGCCGGGGTAGGGAACGCAGTGCTAGCTTCCTCGCGTAGTTGCAGAGGCGCTCAGCCTTTACCGCTCCAGCAGCCTTAATGACGGCCTCATCCAGAGCAGCCTCAGCCAGTGAGAGGCCCCTCACAGCGTGCATCAGCGCCCTTAGCGCCTCGCCCCTCGCCAGAGCCGACTTAGCCAGCTGGTAGGCGACGCCAGCTGCCCTCAGCCTCAAGCTGTTGAGCTCCATCTCACCGAGTATCAGCGAGGCGTAGGACCACGTGTGGCCCGCCTCAGCCACGAGCTCCCCAGCCCTCTCGCCCACCTCGCCTAGGAGGAGGTCACTGCCAGATTTCGCCCACGCCTCAGCTGCCACCGTGTAGGCGTGGGCCAGCGCTAGGCAGTAGAGGCTAGCCTCCACATCCCCCTCCCAGAGCTCCTGTGCGAGCCTCAATGCCTCCTCAGCTCCGGCTAGGTAGAATGCCTGCGCCAGGCCCTCAGCCCCGCTCCACGATGACGTTATATTCGCTGCCAGCCCCTCCACGTAGCCAGCAAGGTCGAGGCCGAGGGCGTAGCTCACGAGGAGCCGAGCCCACTCAGCCTCGGCGAGCGGCTGATACGCCTTGGCAGCCCTGAGCACTGGGTCGCTCACCCCCCTCACCTCCTGTAAGAG
>QMRZ01000159.1 GCA_003649495.1 Thermoprotei archaeon
CCCCCATGTTCCTAGATGCGTACGCGCCGCTCCAGGAGTACGGGGCTGGGGAGGGGGCGGCAGCCCAGGCGCCCGGGGGGAGCTTCAGGCTGACGGCGGAGAGGCCGGGGAGCCTGAGCGGCACTCTGAGCTTCAAGGCGAGGACTAGGGGGAGGATAATAACGAGCGAGGCTAGGGTAAGGGTCAAGCCGGGAGACCTGGTGGAGCTCGTGGTGGACGACTCTGACGGCGGGCTCCTGGCCATGGGCTTCGACGGCTACCTCTCCCTACAGGAGGTCCACGTAGCTGAGCTACGCGTTAACGGGAGGGTGGTAGCCACGGACGTGGACATCGTGAAGACGACTGGCCTGAAGGCCCAGCCCCCCACGGTGAGCTCTAGCCTGAAGCTGGTGGTGACGGGCGAGGGGTACACGTACCTCGAGGTTGAGGGCACCGTACTCATTAATGGCAACTCCACCCAGCTGATAGAGATCTACGGCGTGAGGCCGGGGGGTAGGGAGGGCATGTACATCTCCTGGAGCGCGGCGCTCACAGAGGCCTTCGGAGTCGCGGAGAGGGTAGAGGTCGGGGGGTGAGGAGGCCGAGCAGGATCAGTACACGGCTACGTAGAGCTGTGAATCCCTCAACACTCCCCGCGAGGAGCTATCAAATCTTTATAAAATATTGTCTCTATGCGTAGCGTAGAGAGCGGCCGAGGTAGCTGGCTGATGGGCTGCGGGTGGAGGTGGAGGCACAGGCGCGGGGGCCCGGGGAGGCCCCCCAAGGATAGGGTCATAGGGTTCAGCATAAAGAGGGTGACGTTCGTCCCGGTTGATGAGAGGGGAGTCCCGCTGCCTGGCGAGCCCATCTACCTGATGCCGGATGAGCTGGAGGCGCTGAGGCTCGTGTACCTGGAGGGGCTCACCCAGGGCGAGGCTGCCGAGAGGATGGGGGTCTCCCGCGGCACTCTCTGGAGGGTGCTGGACAGCGGGAGGAGGAAGATAGCGCAGGCCCTAGTTGAGGCGAGGCCCATAGTGATAGTGCCCCCCGCTCCAGGCTGATAATCGCCAGCAACCTTCAAAGCCAGGCTACTTCAGCAGGCTTGAGGCTACTTCTGGTGAGCGTCGAGTAGTGGGCTCGCCATGAAGAGCGCTCCGTGATATGTGGCTACTTGAGGCATAACTCGCCTTACTCCGCGTGAGATGGGTGAGAAGAGGGTTTAAGCGCTGCAGTTTGAGGCTTGAAGCGGCAGTCTCTGGAGATTAACGTTAAACTCATGTGTGAAGAGTTTAACTCGGGCGCGTGAAGAAGTATCGCGTTAAAGTGCATAGGAAAGGGCTCATAGTCATACCGGCGGAGGTTAGGAGGAGCCTGGGCATAGCCGAGGGCATGTACCTTGAGCTCATAGTCGATGAGCAGGGCATACGGCTCATACCACCTAAGAGCCTGTTAACGGCCTTCGGTGTTGACGGCGAGAAGGCCCTCGAGGTTGTGAAGCTTATCAGTGCCTCGAGGAGGAGGGAGCTTGAAGAGATACGTTCTTGACGCGGGAGTGCTAGCGCTTTTCTTCGCTGGGCGGGAGGAGGCTAGGGAGTACGTGGAGGCAGCCTATAGGGGCGGCGCTAAGGTCTACATGTGCGAGGTCAATGTGGCGGAGTTCCTCTACAATTACGCCAGGGTGTTCGGGTGGGGAGCTGCGCTAGTTAGACACGCCCTTCTCCGCTCCAGCCCCATAGTCTTCGTGGAGGCTGATGAGGAGTTGACCGTGAAGGCTGCTGAGCTGAAGCTTAAGCACTACAGAGAACTCTCGCTGGCTGATTATTACCTCATAGCCCTGGCGGACAGTGTGAGAGGCGTTATAGTGACTACGGACTCCAGGGTGAAGAGGATGCGCGGACGTGGGGTTGTGCTACTGAGTTGATGAGGCGAGGCTGTGGGGGTGGCTAGCCCTGCCCCCCGCTCTCGAGCATCCTCCTCAGCTCGTTTATCCTCTCCTCGACGCTCCTGAGCTCGTCCTGTATATCGCGCAGCATGTCCTCAAGATCCTCCTTGTAGCTCTCAAGCATCTCCAGCTCCTCCTCCGGAGTCCTTGGGAACGGCGGATAGAAGGGGGCTGGCGGATAGGGCATGGGGTATGCTGGCTGGTAGGGCGTGGAGGGCTGAGCTGGCTGCTGTTGCTGCTGAGGCTGCTGGGCCTGAGGCTGGTAGTAGGGCGGCGGTGGCGCGTACCACATCATCCAAGGCATCATGAACCTCCACCACCTCCTCCTACGCATGGATCGCATACTCGTCACCGAGTAGAAGCCGGCCCTGGGATTTTAAGCATTATCCCTTAATTAGAGGACGCTGCCTAGATCCACCTGCCACACCGAGTACCCCGGCCTCCTCTCGACGTTCTCCCTATAGAAGCCCACGCTGAGCTCGGCGCTCCTGGCCTTCTTGACGTACTTCACCACTAGCCTGTTCTCCCCCTCCCTCAGCCTCACCCGGGCCCTGTACATCAGGGGGCTCCACACGCACCTGCCCCTGCCCTCGCACACCACCTCCCCATTCAGCCAGACTCTGACGTCGCCTGCAGCGCCCACGTACGCGTCCACCTCCCTCTCACTCGGGCAGTAGAGGCGGTGCAGCAGGTAGATGCAGTACTCGCCGGGGAGGGGGAAGTGCTCATCCAGTGGCAGCTTATCCGTGGGCGAGTTGAGGCCCCTAGTCCCCTGGAAGAGGTCGAGCTCCCTCCCCTCCTCTATCATCCCCTCATCGACGTACTCCTCATCCAGGCTAGCCTCATCCTCGAAGGGGCCTCTGGGCCTCCAGTAGGGGCCGAGGACCCTCCAGTACTTAGAGCCGCAGAGCCCGAACTCCCTCACCCATGACCGGCCCCCTGCGCTCAGCCTAGCCCTCAGCATGTTGCGATCCCACAACACGCCCTCTGCCGGGGGCGCAACCCTGAACCTGTAGCCCCTCTCCTCCCCCGGCGCCAGGGACACGATGTGGGGCTCGGAGGCCCTCCACCCCTCCGGCACCTCGAGCTCCAGGACTCCAACCAGGCTCGTGGACCCGTTGTTCCTAACCCTCACCTCCAGCTCCTTCACCTCACCCCTCCCCACCGCCGGGAGGCCCAGGTAGTCCACGCTCACCTCAACATCCCTGTGAGGCCTGCCGAGGGGGATCCTGGGCTCCGGGGCCCCCACGATCTCGACATCCCTGTTGAGCACCCTGGAGATCGCGACTCCAACCTCGCACGTCTCCCTAGCCAGGTCACTTATCCTGTAGCTGGACCTCGGGAGGCTGAAGCCCATGACGAACTCGTCGCGTAGGGGAGCCCTCCACTTCTCCGGTATCCCCTCCGCGCCCAGCAGCTCGCCCAGGATTGCGCAGGCGGTGGCGCACGTGCAGTCGGTATCGTAGCCGCAGTTCAGGGCTATCAGCATGGTCCTCACAAAGTCGCCCCCGCCCCATAGGAGGGCTATCATGGTGAACCCGATGTTCTGGTACACTGACGTGAAGTCGGGGCTCCCATACCTCCTGAGGACCTCCCACCTAGCCTCAACCCAGTCAACACCGCTCCTCCACAGCTCCTTCACGAGCTCCACCACGCCCCTCAGCTTCGAGCCTCTGGGCACGAACTTCAGGCCAACCTCCACCAGCTCCTCAAGATCGCTGGTGAAGAAGGCCTCAGCCTCGATCGCCGCCAGGAACTGCTCAGCCCACACTGACCCCCTCCAGTGGTCCAGCACGGCATCCATCCCCGCGTAGTGGGCCGCGAGCCCCGGGTTACCGGGGCACGTGAAGCCCCATATCTCGCTCCTAATCGGCGAGCCCATTGACTCCCTGAAGTACTCGTTATCGAACCAGCCTGAGACGGGCGGGTCTATCCCCCTGTGGAAGTTCTTCAGGAACCTGCCATACTCGTTGAAGTAGTACCAGCAGTGCTCGACCCACTCCTCCGCCAGGTCCCTGCTGGTTATGTACACCCCCCTAGTCTGGAGCGCGTGTAGCCACAACACCTGTAGGTCAAGGTCGTCATTGGGGGGCCACTCCTCCGGGA
>QMRZ01000160.1 GCA_003649495.1 Thermoprotei archaeon
CCTCCACACATCGCGGCTGTAGTATTGATAGGAGGGGCTTCACGAGCCTCTCGTATAGCGAGCGGTGGAAGTTGAAGCTCATCACAGCCCCCTCCTTCACCACGAGCACTTCCTCCTCCATCAGCGGCACATCGAGGTCGCCCTCCCTCAAACTGTTCACCTCGAGGCTAACTCAGGGTGTGAGGAGAGATAACGCTAACGCTGAGCCATTACGCCCTAGCCGACTATGCCCACGTACTCTCCCTTAGTTATCCTCGCAACCCTCATGAGGAGCTCCGTTCCACTCAGTATGCCCTCAGCAGCGTCTGCCAGCACCTCCCTATGCTTAGTGTTTATGACCACGGTCTCTATGCCGCTCTTAGCTATAAGGTGGGCAACCTCCAGCACCGACTGCACGGCCGGGTCAAAAGCGAAGTGCCTGTATCCCATCCCCCTGATCCTCCTCTCCAGGGGCACGTTAGCGTTGCCGTCGCTTATTATCACTAGTATAGGCTCATACCCCTTGCTCCTCTCCCTGAGGGCTAAGTTGTAGCCCAAGTACATGCCGGAGGCCAGCGGCGTGAAGTCGTCGAGGCCTATCCGCGATATCTTGCTAAGCACTAAATTGAAGTTAGTGGTGGGGTGCTGAGCCACGGCAGCTCCAAAGCCCTTGCTAACGACCAGGGCTACCCTATCCCTGAACTTCCGAGCCTCCCTCTTCACAGCCTCTAACGCCGTGAGTATCCCCCTTATCGAGTACATCATCGATGCACTCGAGTCCAGGACTACCACCAGCGATACCTTGGACTTGCCGGCGGTCAGCCTAGCTCTCACCGACTCCCAGCTCACCTTGGGGAACTCCCCCACAGCCGCGCTGCGCCTCAGCGTAGCTGGCAGGTGCACCTTGAAGTACCTCCCCCTGGGCAGAGTGTAGTCAATGGTCACAGTGTGGCCCCTCATCTTCCTCTTCCCCCTGTACCGCGCGCTCTTCCTGGATACGTTTATGGCGAACTCGACCAGCTGGCTTGGCTCCACCCTGCCGCCCAGTATCCTCATGCCCCTGCTGAGGGAGAGGAAGGATTTCTTGAAGTCTATCGAGGTTGAGAACGCGACGTACACTGCCTTCTTCGTCTTCAGCAGCGCTCTCTTGCCAGCGTATAACCTGCCCCTGTTCATCAACATGTTGAATAGCAGCCATAGGAGCAGGGCAATAGTGGCTAGCCTGAGGTCTATTAGCGCTAGGACTATGAACAGCACCAGCGCTAGGAGCGTGAAGAGAGCATCCAGCTTCCCCGAGATCGGCCTTCCCTTAGAAGGTCCACCTAGGAAAAAACCGTATCTGCTCCCTCTTCCTCGGCTTGGCCTCCTCCTTGAGGACGGGCTTCTTGCCGAGTAGCTCGCTGAAGGCGGCGTGGAGCTCCTCCTTAGTGGGGGGCGGCTTAAGCCCCTCAGCCCTGGTCCTATGCCCTAGCGCGAGCTCAAGCCCCTTCATGACATCGTCCTCCCTCACCTCCTCCCTCCCGTCGAGGGCTGCCAGCGCCCTAGCGACCTTCAGCGCGACTATGTCTGGCCTATACCCGTCCACCTCAAGCCTGGAGCATATCCTAGCCACCAGGTCGAAGTAATGGTCATCCACCCTGACCTTGCGCAGGATCTGCTTAGCCCTCAGTATCCTCTGCCTAATCTCCTCCTCCACAGGCCTCCACTTAGCCTCAAAGCCCTCAGGATCCATCTCGAACTCCAAGTTCCTCCTAACTATCTCCGCTCTGAGCTTGGGGTCCTTCAACGTCTCGACCTTGACGCTTATCGCGAACCTGTCGAGGAGCTGGGGCCTGAGCTCCCCCTCCTCCGGGTTCATAGTCCCTATCAGTATGAACCTGGCCGGGTGCCTGAGCGAGATCCCCTCCCTCTCCACCGTGTGCCACCCCGAGGCGGCCGCGTCCAGTATGGAGTCAACTATGTGGTCTGGCAGGAGGTTGACCTCATCGATGTAGAGGATGTTCCTGTTGGCGCGGCCCAGGAGCCCGGGCTCAAAGGCGAGCTTCCCCTCCTTCAGAGTCTTCTCGATGTTTATGGTCCCCAGCACCATGTCCTCCGTAGCCCCAATGGGCAGGTTCACCATCCTCATCGGGACCTCCCTCACTGGCAGCTTCTCGCCCCTCTCGAGCCTCGACCTGCACAAATCACACATCTCATCTGGCGAGTCCGGGTCGCAGTTGAAGGGGCAGTCAGCCACGACCCTTATGGGGGGTAGCAGCCTGGCGAAGCTCCTCACAATGCTTGACTTCCCAGTGCCCTTAGGCCCCATTATCAACAGCCCGCCTATGGATGGGTCAACCGCTAAGGCTAGGAGGGCCCTCTTCAGCTCCTCCATCCCCACGAACGCTGGGAAGGGCAGTAGCCTCACTCCGCTACACCGCCATTATTTAAGGTGTGAGGGCAGCCTTATAAGGCTGCCCCCGAATTGCCGAGCGCCCCCCACCTCACTCGAGCCTGAAGACTATCTTCTCGTAGCCCGCTATCCTCTCCCCCTCCTTAACCCTTATGATCACTATGTTGTCGCCTATGAGCTCTGAAGTTCCTGAACACTCCACCTCCTCCACCCTAGAGTTGGGGGGGAACACCCAGTAGACCTCGTAGGGGTACTCCGATATCTCGGCCTCGTACAGGTTCTCATAGTAATTTATACCGCGCCTGGGCTTCCCCCTGAAGTATATGAAGAATATGAGGTAGGGCTCCTCAGGCTCCCCCCGGAAGCCTAAGTTTACCCCCACGACGCGGGGCCTCACCCTCTCACCATTTATTACGACTTCCTCCTGATCCAGGAACCTCTGCATGTTTGCTGCTAGGCCCGAGAGCTCTGCGTCGAGCTTCTCGACGCTCTCACTCAAGCTCGCGTAGTACCTGTTAACATCTATGTACTCGAAGACGACTATCTGATTAAACTCCAGATCCCTGCTGACTGAGAAGAAGCCGTACGCGTGGACAGGCTCAACTACCTTCTCCACCTCCCTCCCCCACAAGGTCGCTCACGCCCCTCACCCCATGAGCCCTTAATATTTCAGCTATAAATGGGGCATCGGGGAGCGCGCCCTCAAACTCGAGCTTATCCTCACCCTCAACCTCTATGACGACCTTAGGCACGGCGTACACGCTGTACTTATTAGCCAGCTCGGGGAACTCCATCGCCTCTATCATGTCGCCGTATATCAGCTTGTTCACCATCGCGTAGCGGTGTGCCGCCCTGACAGCTAAGGGGCAGTATGGGCATGTAGGCGTCACGAACACCTTTATTCGCGTCTTCCTCCTCACGTGCCTCCTCAGCGCCTCGGCTAGCTTTGGTGGTAAGCCTCGAGGCTCGCCCCTCGACGCGTCCACTATATCCTCCACGAGAGCGCCAAACTCGTAGCCAGCTGGCGCTCCGAAGAACCTTATGTTGTACTCCTCAACGCCGTGCACCACTATCGCAGGGTACATGGGTACCTCAAGCCTCTCAGCCTCCCTAGACCCCTTAACGCCCTCCACGACCCTTATCTTAGGCGACACGCCTGAGAGTAGGCTAAGTATTTCCCTTATGTCCTCGCAATAGGCGCACTCGGCATCTGGGTCTGTGAAGAAGTATAGCTTGACCGGGTTCTCCAGCTCGCCTAGCATCCTCCTCAGCTCGCTTACCAGCTCTTCATCGAACTCTATCGGCATAGTACCAGCTCGGTTAGCTACTGCGACATACGCGTTTTAAAAGGTATCCCGGAGAACTGCAGCGGCTGAGCTCCGAGAAGCATTTAATACAGCCTCGCCAGGGTCTGGCAGGGATGAGTGAGCGCCCTATAGCGCTGGGATTAGCCATCTCCGCCGTAATGGCGCTGCTGGCACGCAAGTACAGGGCCTTAACGAGGGGGGGCCTGATAGCCGCCCTAGCTATCGCGGCAGCCCTCCTAGCGAGTAGCTGGGAGAACTTCGCGCTAATGACCCTCTTCTTCTCATCATCATCCGTGCTCACCTACGTCGGCTATGGGGAGAAGAGGAGGAG
>QMRZ01000161.1 GCA_003649495.1 Thermoprotei archaeon
AGCCTCGTGTAGTTCCACCCTCCGCCGGGGAGCCTCGTGTAGTTGTAATCTACGTAGTAGAAGCCGTAGCCCACGGGGTTCACGAATATCCAGCCCTTGTACATTATCAGCAGCGCCAGGTCCTTGTAGAAGCCCCGCCAATCACTCTTGTACTTCGGCGGCACTGGTATGAGCTCGTCGTGCGCGTTCACCACCACTATCCCCTCTGGGCCCTCAGATACTAGCTTCTCCCACTCCTCGATGCTGTCTATAACCTTCACTGTCACGTTAAAGCCGGACTCGTTGAGGAGTTCGAGAATCCGCGTGGTTAGGAAGTCCTTATTAGTCCACCAGTCCTCAGCCTCCGCCACGTTGAGGATGTAGACAGGCTGAGCGAGCGCCGCTGCGGATAGGGCGGCCGCCAGCAGGAAGGCTAGGGGCCTCAATTAACCACCCACGAAATCAGGAGAGCCTCCAGGATTAAACGTGATGTTTTTAGCGCTAAAGCCGGCGGCCGCCCTTCTTGAGCCTAAGCGCTAGCTCGGCCACCCTCCTCCCCAGCCTCCCGCAGGCTCTCAGGACTGCGTCGTCGGGCTTGCCCACCGAGACTACGCCGTAGTGGTGCTCCTCGGGGTCCCCCTGCACGATCATGCCGTGTATCAGCATGGCCTTAATGATGCTCAGCACGGTCGTCTCGCAGCCTCCTCCCCTGGCCCCGCAGCTGCTGAAGGCAGCGCCCACCTTGCCCTCCAGCTCGCCGTGGAGCTTGACGCTCTCGTCTATCAGCCTCTTGACTTCTGAGGCCATCTGGCCGTAGTAAGTCAGCGAGCCTATGATTATGCCGTCGTACTCCCTGAGCTCCTCAACCCTCACGTCCTCCACCCTCTTGAGGACTGCCTCCGCCCCCTTTACCTCCCTGACTCCCTCGGCCACTGCCCTAGCCATCTCCTCAGTACTCCCAGTCCTCGAGTAGTACGTCACTAGTATCCTGACCCCCTCCATACGGCTAACAGGGTAATCAGGCCGTATAAACAGCTTCACGCCAGCTGAGGCAGGTGCTCAGCTTTTATATAGGCGGCTCGCGTTAGGCGTGGGGTCAGGCGCGTGGAGCTGCCCCGCGAGTGGGTTGAAGAGGCCGAGTTCCTATTACGAGACGCGGAAGGGCATTGAGGGAGGGCGTGTACTGGATCGTGTGTTTTGAGGCTCAGCGAGCCGCCGAGCTCTACCTGAAGGCGCTGCACCTAGCCTTGACGGCCCTGCACCCCTACACTCACGACCTAGTGGAGCTACTCGAGTCCCTCAAGGATGCTGGACTTGAGCCGCCGGAGGAGCTGTATACATACGCTGACGCGCTCACTCCCACTGCACGATGGCCAGGTATCCAGGCAGGAAGCCTGAGCGCTACAACAGAGGGCTAGCTGAGAGGTGCCTTAGGTATGCCAGGAGGATCATCGAGTGGGTTAAGGAGGAGGCTGCTAAGAGCTAGGAGGGAGAGGGTTAGGAGGTGGGGCGAGCTCCTAGCCCTATACGTTGAGAGGATTAAGGCCCTCTACCCGAGGTCGCGGATCGTGTTGTTCGGCTCTAGGGCTAGGGGGGATGAGCTGCCCTACAGCGACTTTGACGTGGCAGTGATACTCGATGAGCCCGGCGACAGGCTATCTCTCACCGAGGAGTTGAGGAAGCTTAAGCCGGGGGGCTTGCCGCTAGACCTCCTGGTCCTGAGCTCTGAGGAGTTGAACGACCCCCTGATGGCCCACATGCTCGAGGGTGGGCGCGTGCTCTACGATGGGCTGAGGGCAGCGCGGCGGAGGCGTGTCAGCCAACAGGGCTAAATGCTCTGCTCTCGAAGCTCGATCAGCAGCGGTATAGCGGGCATCGAGGAGAGAGTGAGGACCAGTATGGCGTGATCGACACCTATGAGGTCAGCTAGGGACGCGGCCAGAGACGCGGGCAGCGCCACGGCCGATATCAAGGTATTACATGTCCCCACTGCGTCGGCCAGCCCCCTAGCCAGCCTAGCGTACGCGACGTATAGGGAGCACGTGAGCACGTAGCCGAAGGGCACGCACCAAGCTATGGAGAGTAGGAGTGGGTCGCTCGTATAGGCGATCGCCACGCCAGTCGCCACGTGCATCACCACACCAGCTACCGCGGCTGGGAGGGGGCCGCGCTCATCGACTAGCCGCCCTATGAGGGGGGCTGAGATCATCTCGACAGCCGTGGCTACGGCAGTCACGAGGCTGTAGAGAGGCTCACTCCCAAGCGCCCTCAGGACCTTAGCCCTAGCCAGCCCCTCAATCGACCATATGGAGAACCAGGAGATGATGGTGGCGAGGCTGAGCATGGCTGCCCGCCCCCCCAGGAGGCTGGCCTTGAGGTCCTCCACAAACTCCCTGAGCAGCTCCCCGCCTCCGGTCTTGGGGACGGCAGCCCCCTTGTAGGCCACGGCTATGGCGAGCCCCGTGGCTAGGTAGATGACGAGGCACAGCACTAGGACTCCCTCGAGGCCGAGAATGCCGTAGATCACGCCGGCGCACAGGGTCCCGAGCAGGTACAGCCCGTCGCCCACGCTCCTCCAGACACCCAGCCTGGTGCCCGGCTCCCCGTAGCTCATAACCTCAGCTGTCAGGGCTGGCGCGCCCACGCTCCAGAGCGCCGAGCCCAGCACGCTGGCGAGGAGCACCGCCGTCAAGCTCGGCTCGAGCAGGGGTATCAGGAGGGTGAGGGCTGAGGATAGCCACCCAGCCAGGATGAAGAGCTTCCTGGAGCCATAGTAGTCCGCCACGAAGCCCCACACCTTTGATAAAGCGTTGAAGGACGCTGGCAGGACTAGCGCGAGGGAGAGCACTAGGCTGCTCGGCTGGCTCTCCACCACATAAAATGTGTAAGCCATGCTGAGCAAGGCGCCTGGGAGCGCGGCGATCGAGGAGCACACTACTAACAGCCACCAGCTGCGCTGCGCAGGGCTGCTGAGCGCCACGAGCCTAAGTACCCGGCCACTAGCGATATAAGCGTGACGAGGTCAAGCCGCATAATACACCACCAGGTCCTTCCTCCCAGCCCCAGTCGTCTCCTCCTCGGCGTACAGCAGGTACCTGCCCTCCTCAACTACCACGTCCACATACCTAAAGGTCAGGTCGATGCCAGCCCCCCTCCAGAGGGGGGACCTGGGCGTGAGGTCGACCCATCTCCTCAAATCCCTCGATAGGGCCATGCCCATCCACCCGCTGCCGAAGCACGCCGGCTCCCTCGGCAGGGCATCGTAGAGTAACAGGTAGTAATTGCCAGCCTTGACGAGCGCTCCAGCGTGTATGTGCGTCACAGCCCACGTATTGCCCTGAGCCGCCAGCTGGCTGCGGATTAGCGACCTGGCCAGCACCCTAAACTCTTTGAAGTCCTCAGTCTCTACAATCGTCAAGTCGTGACCCGGGTTCCCGAGGTCGCTGTACGCGATCACGTACCTCCCCCCCTCCCAGAGCGCGGCTGGATCCTTAGCGTTCATAATTACGGGCTTGCCGGGGAGCTCGACCTCCTCCAGCTCCCCACTTCCACCGGGTACACCCCCCACCCCTGGCCCGTGTCAGCACAGTACAGGAAGTCGCCCGAGCCCTTCACGATGCAGGGCTGCTCAAAGCTCAGGTACCCGTAGTCCGACTTGTCGAAGCGGGCTAACACCTCCCACTCCCTGAGCCCGTCACGGCTGCGGGCCAGCTCGAGCCACTGGCCACGCGCCTCATCCCCGTTACGCCACCTATAGGCCAGGTAGTAATAAGCACCCGCCTTAACCGCCGACGGCGCCCCCACCGCGTAGCTCCCATCATTCATCAGGGCCTCGCGCAGCAACCCTGCCCGACCTCTCGCCGAGCGGGAGAACAGCCACGTATGCCCTGGCCCTCCAGTTCCTCCTCCTCAGGCCGAGCACGAGGATCCAAGCGGAGCAGAAACATTAGACTGTAGCTTTCTGTACCGTGTGCCTTCCTATGGAAGATTTATGG
>QMRZ01000162.1 GCA_003649495.1 Thermoprotei archaeon
ATGCGTTAAAGGTAAGGGATTTCATGATTCGTGAGGTTACCGCCCTGCCCTATGAGACCCCCCTAGCGGCCCTGAGGCTGTTATTCCAGGAGCGCGACTATGCGGGCTACCCAGTCGTGAGAGGAGGAGTGCTCGTTGGGGTGGTCCCGCCAAGCGAGGTGATTCGCTCAGCAGCGTGCTCTAAGGTGGGGGAGCTCGCCGAACGCCACCTGGTATACGTCTACCCAGATGAGAGTGTGCAGTCGGCACTAGAGAGGATGGAGGAAGCAGGTTTAAGCCGCCTGCCAGTTGTTGAACGAGAGGATCCACATCGAGTTGTGGGGATCATAAGCAGGGATGATTTGCTAAGAGCGTATCTACCTCAGCGAAACTAAATCATAACCATCTTCACATATCCTCCGCAAATACGTTGCAGTGGAGGTATTGGGGCGACAAGACCTTAAATGCTTCTGCGTACCTGACTCCCGCACGTTTGCCCATGAGCCTTAGGGATGCTCTGAGTAGCTGTTCGAACACGGGCCAGTTAGCCTCGAACTGTGACTTGTGAGCCCTAACAGCCTTGAGCTTGAGGTCGATGTATTTCGTTACGTCAATGTAGACATTGGGTCGCCTGGTCCAGTAGAAAGCGATGTAGCGCACATGGTGAGGCTTCACCCCTTTCCTCAGGTCTCCAGGCACGGCATGTGGGAAGGGGGAGAACATCACCGCCTCAGCTGCTAAGATCCCCGTAGCCCGGTGGTCGGGGTGGGCCTCGTAGCTAAGCCAGGGGTCTACAGTGATTACCATGTCGGGCCTGTAGAGCCTTATGAGGTGTATCAGCTCCTCTCTAGCCTTTAAGCTGGGATATAGCTCACCATCCCTGTAGTTGAGCCATATCAGCTCCTTAACTCCTAGGATCTTAGCTGCCTCCTCTTGCTCCCTCATCCTGATTAGGGCTAGTCTCTCGGGCCACATCTCAGGGTCACTCGTGCCTAAGCGGTCATCTGTCATCGTCACGTATATTACCTCCTTCCCCTCGCTCGCCAGCTTAGCAATAGTCCCCCCCGCTGCCACGTCTGTATCGTCAGCGTGAGGCTGGATGCACATGACTCTCTGCACCTCCTCAAAAGCCCTCTCCACTCCTGAAGAGAGGAACTTTACGATGCTTCTCCACGCCTCCTCAGCTGACATCTCCTCAATGAGGTTCTCCAGAGGGGTCATGGCTCCTCAGGCGACTAGGACCTCTAGTTATTAAAATAGTGTCCGAGGCCGAGAATATATTTGGCGTAGGCGTCGGGAGGCATGTGAAGGAGGAGGCCGTAGCCCGGCTTGAGGAGTTCGTGTTGAAGAGGATATCTAGGGCTAAGCTGCCGAGCATCGCCATTGCAGTGGTCGAGGGAGGCCGTGTCGCTTACTCGAGGGCCTTCGGCTTTAGAGACATTGAGAGGATGCTGCAAGCCACTCCCTCAACGGTATACGGCATTGGATCGGTTACGAAGTCCTTTACGGCGCTCGCAGTCATGCAGCTAGTGGAGAGAGGGCTCCTGAGCCTAGATGATCCAGTGGATAGGTATCTGCCAGTGAAGCTCAGACCCTTTGGAGAGCCTGTGACTATAGAGCACCTGCTGTCCCACACCTCTGGGATTCCAGCCCTGGGATACGCAGAGGCCCTCATAACTGGCACTGTAGAGGGGGGAGATGTTTGGATGCCACTGGCCAAGCCTGAGGATGTCATTGTTTTCATGTCAAGAGCTCAGGAGTGGGCTGTCGCTAGACCAGGGGAGAGGTTCTTCTACCTGAATGAGGGCTACGTGCTGCTAGGCCTACTCATCTCCAAGCTGTCGGGAGTGAGGTATGAGGACTACGTTAAGGAGAGGATTCTGAAGCCTTTAGGGATGGAGAGGAGCTACTTTAGTAGGGAGGAGGCTGAGGCTGATCCAGAGCTAGCCACACCATACTTGCTGGAGGAGGGGCACCCTCGTCCATCCCGCTTCCCCTACGGCATCACATCTGATGGAGGATTGCTAAGCAACGTGCTCGACTTGTCAAAGTATTTGTCGCTGTACTTGGGGCGTGGGGAGGTAGGCGGTGTCAGGCTAGTTGCGAGGAGCGTGATCGAGGAGATGGAGAGGCCCAGGGCTAGCGTGCCATGGCAGGTACTGGGCGGCGAGTGCTACGGCCTGGGGTGGGTGATCACCCCAGACTTCTGCGGGAGGAAGCTGGTGCACCACAGCGGCTCAGTGCTGGTGTACACGGCGTTTGTGGGCTACGTGCCTAGCTCGGGTCTGGGGGTCGCAGTGCTGGCTAACGCCAGCGGCTATCCCCTCTCTAGGATAGGGATGTATGCCCTGGCACTAGCCCTTGGGGAGGATCCCCGCAAGCTCCCCTTCATAGGTCTTGAGGAGGTCTATGAGAAGGTGGAGGGGGTGTACGAGGCCTACAATGGTACTGTGAGAGTCAAGGTTGAGGTTGAGGGCGATGTCCTGTACCTAGAGTTTGTGAGTAGGGGGCTTAGGAGGAGGATACCCCTATTCCCGGAGTCGATCACGGAGGAGGCCGCGCTGTTCTATACAGTGTTGGGGGGCGTGCGCATAAATGCCGAGTTTAAGCTGCGCGATCGAGTGGAGCTGATATACGAGAGGTACAAGTTCATTAAGCGGGCTTAGCGGGGCAGGCGCCGTATGAGGCACCTAGTGAGGACCTGGGCAGGCATCGCGTTAAGCCGGGATTACGCCTTGTCCTACGATGCAGCCGTGTGTACGGCGAGGAAGCTGCTCAGGGGCAGAGACTTCCTGCACTATGGGAGCCAGCTGATCCCGGAGCGGGTGGAGTCAGAGACCTGGAGCATGGCCTGGGCGTACATAAGGGAGGTTGACGACGTCATAGACTCGCTAGGCTCCATCGAGGCACGGGAAGTCCTAAGGAGCGAGTGGGGCGAGGTATTGAGAGCAGCAAAGGGTGAGGCGTGTAGGTCGAGGCTCTTGAGGCATGCCTGGCTACGCTTCTTCCTCGAGAACCTACGCCAGTACTACAGCGAGGCTGAGCGGGAGAAGGTGTGGAGGGCCATCAGGGAGCTGTACTGGAGTGCGCTAGTCGACGCTGCACGCAGGGGGAAGAGCATGGGGGGCAGGGAGATGCTGAGGCTGCTCAAGTACAAGGCCGTCGCCTTCTTCAGGCTCTACTTCACTCTAGGCAGGTTGAGGATGAATGGATATGAGGAGAGGGTAGCAGAGCTATTAGGCACGGCGCTTGGATTGCTCGATGATCTCGTGGATGCGCTCTACGATCTCAAGATGGGTTACGTGAACTTCACTAAGGCTGAGCTGTGGAGCCTGCGTGCCTCGGGACTGGGGCTGGTGCTTAGGCAGAGGGGTAGGGCCATATTAAGGCTTTTAATGAGGGCTAGGAGGATCGCTGAGCACATCAGCAACTCACTGGCCAGGCGTGTCGTGCTTAGGCTCACTGAGGCCTTCGCGGCTCCCGTGCTCGAAGGCAGGCTCATACCGGGCGCATCCTACTTCCTGAGAGGGGGGAGCCTCCTACTAAGGCTGCTGCCCGATGATGAGAGAGTCGCCTACGAAGTTGGCCACAAGCTCATTAAGGCCTTCCTCTCAGTCCCCCAGCTGACGCCTGCGCTACTAGCGCTGTGGAGGAGGCTGACGCTAGAGGGAGCGATCCACTTAAAGTGGTGTGGCTGAGCCTATACGTGTGAGGCTGGCAGAAGTTGCCAAGGCCCTGGGCGGTGAGCTAGTTAGGTACAAGAGGCTGGGCGGGCTCGGCAATGAAGGTTTCAAGCTCGAGGTGAGAGATGGACGCCGCATCAGGAGGTACGCGGTTAAGCTCTATCAGGGCAGGAACGCCAGGCTTAAGGCTGAGAAGGAATTGGCGCTCTTCAGGCTTATGCCTAGACATGGCCTCAGAGCTCCCAGGATAGCCCTGGTAGACCTCGAGGGAGAGTTCGCGGGCAGGCCGCTCCTCGCG
>QMRZ01000163.1 GCA_003649495.1 Thermoprotei archaeon
AACACTTTTTTACAACTCCTATTTGAAAACCTGACTTGAGATGGAGCTCGAGGTGGAGGGTAGGCGTTTCAAGCTTGACTGGAAGGATATAGCGATGCTGCTAGTACTTCTATGGGTTAGGACCGACGCGCTGGCTCTGACGCACCTTCAGAGGATAGAGCCTGATTACGGAAGGCTTAACTCGAGGATCGCGAGGCTGCTGAGGGAGGGCTTGATAGAGGAGGTGAGGATTGGGAGGCTCCGCTTCTTCTACCTCAGCGAGCTGGGCGTTAAAGCGGCTAAGAAGCTGGAAGAACTTGCTAAGAAGCTGAGCGAGAGGGGTTAGGCGGCAGGGGAAAAAATATATATTTCATATAATAAGTTTACGTAGATACGAATGCAATCATTAGAAGAGCTTAAGATGGGGGTAAGAGTCGCCAGAGAGGTCCTGAGGGAAATCCGATCCTCAACTGAGCAGCTCATGCCCGTGTCTCTACTCCTCTCAATAGCCAGCACTCATGGGGAGGAGGTCGAGGAACTCCTGAATCAGGGGGATCCTCAGCTTAAGGAGAGGATAGCCAAGCTGTCGAGGATGGCGCTGAGCTACGAGTAGAGTTACATTAATTTTTATGTATTTGGATAGTAGAGACGTGAGCTACCGGAGTGAGCTCCTCAGGGGGGCTAGGGAGGCCCGCCGCCTAGCTGCCATGCTTAACGTCCTCCACAGGGTTAAGCTGCCCGAGCCTCCTCCGCAGGAGGAGGCTATTGCGAGCGTGGAGATTGATGGGAGGGAGTATCAGCTGAGCTTGAGGCACGTGGCCGTGCTCCTCTTCCTCCACAGGGTTGGGGGCAGCGCCGTCCTAGCCCGCTTAAGCCAGGTGGCTGGCACAAACATGAGGCAGGTACTCGGGCTCCTCTGCGAGATGGAGAGCTGGGGCCTGCTGCGCGTGATCACTACGCCGACGCGGATAGGCGTGCTGTTAACCCCGGTGGGAGAGAGGGTGGCTAGCGAGCTCTCGGAGAGGATAAAGATAGACTCGTTCTAATGGAAGAACTTTACGAGATTCCGCCGTAGCTGAAAGAGAATTATTTTTATATTACCGTAGGCGTGAATCTCACGGTGTCAAAATGATAATCGTACTATTGCCGAACCTCCCCTACACGTCTTACGACCTGCTGCGGAGGAGGATGAAGCAGGGGGTTGACGGCCTAATCATGAGGCGCAGGGGCGGGCTGACGATAATGCTCCTCAACGAGGGGCCAAGGGCGTGGTGGCTCGCGATCCAGGCGCTGCAGCTGGGCGGGGATCTGTACGTGGCCCGGCGCATCCACCCCCTCGACCTGCCGTCGTGGCTGCTGGAGCTCGCCGAGTATAAGCGGATGGGGCCTAAGAGGGAGGAGAAGCTGGCCATGGCCCTGGAGAGGTGGGATCCATGGGGGGAGAAACTGAAGCGATAATAAGGCCGGCCTCCAGGGAGGTGAAGGTCTCCAGGATTGAGCTGGGCCTCGAGAACGTTGGGCCCTTCAGGGGCGTCCACAGGTTCACGTTTGAGAGGGGGCTCAACGTCATCTATGGCCCCAACGCGTCTGGGAAGTCCGCGATTATCCGGTCCCTGATAGTGGCCTGCGTGCCCAGCGCCTTGAGCGAGGATGAGGTTGACGTGCTGAATAACTACGAGATAAGCGGCCGCGTGAGGCTTCAGGTGGAGGATGGGAAGTACTGGATAGAGCTGGCGAGGCAGCCGGATGGCGGCGTGTTCGTCAAGGGCGAGCCCTACGTCAAGGGCCGGGCTGCGAGGATAGTGCGCCTCATAGCGTTCGCCGACAGGTCCAACCCGCTCGTCTCCGCCATCCTGAGGGGGGATGAGGATCAGGCCACGGGGGTGTTGAGGGATGCGGTGGGCCTCGCCAGGCTTGAGGAGGTGGCTACCTCCCTCGAGCGCGAGATCCAGAGCCTTGAGAGGAAGCTGGATGAGCTGAGCGCTGAGAGGAGCAGGCTGCTCAGCGAGATGAGTGAAGTTGGCGAGAGGATTAAGGCGCTGGAGGCCGCGATAAGGGGCTCGGCGCCCGCCGTCGAGGCGGCCGGGATTAGGCTGAAGGAGGCGCTGGCGGAGAGGGAGAAGCTGAGCGCCAGGCTCGAGCAGGTGAGGGAGGAGCTGGAGGAGCTCGAGAAGCACTTGAGGGAGGTTGAGGAGGAGAGGTTCAGCATCTCGCTGAGGGAGAAGGAGCTGAGGACGCTGAGGCAGCGGCTGCAGGACCGCATCTCCAAGCTCCACTCCACGCTCCCCGAGCGCAGGAAGAGGCTGATTGAGCTCGAGGAGGAGAAGAGGAAGCTGGAGCGCGAGATGGAGAAGCTGGGCGAGAGGCTTAAGGCCGTGAAGGAGGAGAAGGAGAGGAGGCTCTCCGTCAGGGATGAGGGGAAGTGCCCCTACTGTGGCCAGCCGATAGATAGGGACTGGATTGACAGGGAGGTGCGGAGGCTGAGGGAGCTGGAGACCGATCTGATGAATGAGAGGATGAAGCTGGCGAGGAAGATCTCCGACCTCAACGTGGAGATAAGTGACCTGAAGGAGGAGATAGAGGAGGAGATAGAGAGGAGTAAGAGGGAGCTGAGGCGCGTGGATGCTGAGCTCGCTGAGGCTGAGAGGAACTCGAGGAGGCTTAGGGAGAAGGCGTCCAGGCTTAAGAAGAGGATTGGGGAGCTCGTGGGGGAGAAGGACCGGATGGAGGCTAGGCTGAGGGCCCTGGATGAGGAGCTGGAGGAGCTGGGGATCACGGCTGAGAAGCTGGAGGACTTGATGGCTAAGAGGGCCGAGCTGGAGGCGCTTAGGAGGGAGAGGAGCTCGCTGGCTAGGAGGCTGAGGGAGCTCGAGGAGGAGGAGCGGGAGCTGAGGGAGAAGCTGGAGAAGCAGAAGAGCCTGAAGACGACGGTTGAGGCCAGGCTGGCGGAGCTGCGCGAGGACGTGGCTGAGGAGGTTAACGAGGCGGTCATGAGGCACTTCGAGCTGCTGAGGTTGGCCGAGCTTGAGCCCCCAATCCTGAGCAGGGACCTGACGTTCAGGCTGGTGAGGAAGGGCGGCGTGCCCACGAGGCTCAGCCAGCTCAGCGACTCTGAGCGCGCCATACTGGCTGTCGCCGTGACGTTCGTCCTGAAGCTCCACGCAATCCCCTGGTTCCCGATATACGCGGTGGACAACTACGTGGCTAACAGCATCCACGAGAAGGCGCTGCCCCCACTCCTCGAGTACCTGAAGGAGAGGGCTGAGAGGAGGGGCATCGTCACGGTGGTGGCTGTCCACGGCCCGCCCAGCGGGGAGCGGGGGCTGGAGATACTCGTGAATGAGGAGGCCCTGCGTGCTCTGAAATTCCGCCCGGGCGGAATTTCAGGGGGCGACGGGGGACAGGGCCAGCAGCCAGGTTACCAGGGCGGCGCAGGCCTCCAGCAGCAGTAGCACCGCTACTAGCGCCCTCCTGCTCACGGTTCCCCTCCCCCGCCTCCCTCATTATAAATTTCTCGATCGACGCGCCCGGCACTAAATATTTATACCAGAAAGCTAGGCCCCACTCTCCGATGAGGACCAGAACTAGGCACAGGAAGAAGGGCATGACTGCGCTGCAGGCAGCGATACTGACTGGCGTGAGCATCGCCGTCGCCCTGATAGTCGGCTACTGGATCTGGACTGTCGTCGTCGGCAGCATAAGGACCGAGAGAATTAGCCTAACAATACCAACTGCAGAGTTCAATAATAATCAGTTCACCATAACACTAACTCTAAAGAACGTTGGGCCCTCCGACACAACGAT
Source organism: Thermoprotei archaeon (assembly GCA_003649495.1). Classification (GTDB taxonomy): domain Archaea; phylum Thermoproteota; class Thermoprotei; order Thermofilales; family Thermofilaceae; genus B17-G15. The sequence goes on from QMRZ01000163.1 coordinate 3,784, forward strand.
CGTTGACGTGAGGGTAAATGGGAGGACTTATGGAAATTGGAACGGAACCGCAACGTTTGGTAGCGAGGATTTTAATCCAGATTCGGGTATTAC
>QMRZ01000164.1 GCA_003649495.1 Thermoprotei archaeon
CTGGGGCCCTCTCCACGAGCACCTCGTGCTCAAGCCCCATGTCCTCCAGGGCAGCTTGGAAAGCCCTTTTGACCTCCTCCACCAAGACCTTATGCGCACTGTAGAGCTTAGCCAAGTCAACCCCCATTGACTGACGGGCTACAATATTTATATCCAGCTGCGGGGGGCTTAGCACGGGCCCGTGGCCTAGCCTGGAAAGGCGCCGGCCTTCTAAGCCGGAGAACCCGGGTTCGAATCCCGGCGGGCCCGCCAGCCGCCTAAGCCCTCAGCTCGAGAACCCCCTCTTCCAAACAAGTAGGTTAAGGGTTAAAAAGTGATAAATCATCATCCTCTAACCATATTTATTGCCTATATAAGCTCAATAGAACACTAAACACAGAAATGCATCCACAATAAATTGTATTATCTACTAGTGTAAAGCGTTTTCATCCAAAATAACACCTATAGGGATAAACCCGGACCCAAGGCACGCTCCTTAGAAACAGGAGGGCACCACACCGAGGTAAACAATGACGACAGGGCAGAAAAACAGTAACGTAGGGGAGATAAGAGGCTGTTATAGCGTCGCGTTGCTGTTCATGTACCAACTGGCGGGCTGGAGCCATTACATAATATCATATCAGAGGGGAATTATTGAGCTGTATGAGAGAAGGCCTGAGCAGTAATGTGAGCCACTGGCTGTACGGGGGCTGAAAGCCTAGGTTTAGGCCCGCACGTTTAAGAGGGTGCTGTGGTACCACGAAGTGTTGCTGCATCTAGGCTGCGATGCCTACTAAAACTGAGGCCACTATCACTCAAAAATAAGGTAAGATCTGAATACAATAGTACAAAATAAGGAAAAGATCGAAATGTAATTCCCCTAACTAACAAAACTTAAAACTCCTCCGTTACAGAGCGGTTATCAAATGACTATTCTTCTAAAATAAGTACGGTTACATTAGTTAAAATTAAATGGCGCCGGGGCCGGGATTCGAACCCGGGCGGCCTGTACGGCCAACGGGTTAGCAACCCGTCGCCCTGGACCAGGCTAGGCGACCCCGGCTCTGGTTTAGGGGGATAGTTCGGGTTTTAAGGGTTTTCGGTTGTTCTAATCGCTCTCACTAAATCTCTGGCTTTCTTGAGGGTTGCTTCATGTAGTTTTATCTGGTTGGCTAAGCTTTCAAGGGTTAGCCTGGTCCAGAGGCTCCACTCGTCTTCAAATTCTTCGAGAACGCTTAGGGTTAAGGTTAGGGATGAGACTACTACTCTATGTGCTAGTATGATCTGGCTAGCGACGCGATCGATGTCTTCGTAGGAAACTGCCTCCTTAGTCTTGATTGCCGCTAATATCTCACTTATCTTGTGTAGGTAGCTGACGACTACGTGGCCGAGGTACTGCCTCGCGTCGTAGGGCGGCGTGCCTATCGCCTTCACCCCCTTCTCGTAGAGTAGGTTGAGGATCTTGGAGAAGTGGGCAAGCTCCTCAGCGGCGTGGACGGCTAGGGCTTGGGGCGGGCCTGCCACATGTTTTGCGATTATCTTGGCTGCCTCGGCGGCTTTCCCGTAGGCTTCCGCATAGAACTTCAGAGCTGAGAGCACTCCCTTAAGAACCTCATAGTTTGTAGACATGGCTTAAATAGTGGGCTGGGCCCTAAAATGAAGAGCTCTGCGAGAGCTTATATCTAGGGGGCTTGCCGGATATTGTAGTGAGGAGTGTCTCGGGGACCTGAGCTGTGATGATTCAACTCCGTGCCGACGGTGTTGGCGCGCGACTGCTGCTCACGCTGGCTGTGATCCTAGCCTGTATTGGCGCTCTGCTCCTCCTGTCTCCGGAGGGGGGTAGGCCCTCGACGGTGGGGGGAGGCTGGCTTGAGCTACGTAATGAGACGGTAGTAATGGATGAGATGGTGGTGCTGAGGAATCGGCTTGAGAGGAGGGTTGTGGACTACGTGTACCTTGTAGTCCCGATGAACACGAGCTTCCAGAAGTGTTACATAGTCTCCATGGAGCCGAGGGAGTATCAGCTGAGGAGGGATGAGGATGGCAACGTATTCGCAGTCTTCAGGATTGAGGCAGAGCCAGGCGAGCGCGTGACCATTAGAGCAGTCTACAGGATTGAGAAGGCCGAGTATCGAGTGCTGTGGGATAGGGTTAATGCGCGGTGGCCCCCGCTCGAGGTGGCTGTTGAGCTGACGGGGCCCACAGCTATGTGGGATACCTATAACGAGACACTGAGGGCTATAGCCGAGGAGCATGGAGCAGGGGCTACGCCGCTCGATGTCGTTGTGGGCCTCGCACAGTGGATTAAGGAACACCTGGAGTACCGAGTGCTGGGGGTCAGGCTGGGCAGCGATCACGCAGTCGTGGAGAGCGGGGGGAGGCTGAAGGTGAGGGGGGATTGTGTCGAGGTGTGCGATGTCTTCGTAACGCTGGCTAGGATCAGGGGGATTCCCGCTAGAGCAGCGTTCGGCTTCCTGCTTACCAGCAGGAGCGAGAGAATGTGGCTGAACTTCACTGCCCGAGAGGAAGGGGAGGAACTGCTGTCGCACTGGGGCGGTCACATGTGGCCTCAGGTGCTAATAGAGCCCGTGGGCTGGGTTGATGTAGAGCTGCTCGAGGGAGGGAGCATTAAGGTAGGGGATTACTCGTGGAGGCACGTGCTCCTGGGTGTGGAGGAGACTAGGTATTATGGGACAGCGCTCAGCAACTTCTGCATCCCAGGCTCCCTCACCCTAGAGTACGTGGAGGTGAGCTTCAGTGGCTAGGTGGCACACGCTCATACTTCTGGCTCTCCTAGCACTGGCGTGCCGCGCCCAGCCCCAGTACTGGGTGGCCCTCAACTTCGACTTGCACTTCAGGCGCGACGGAGTGGTAGTAGTGCGCGCGTTGTTCCACCCATTCACCCTCGAGGGGGAGAGCCTATACGGCAACTCGACGGTGGAAGAGGAGCTGCGGCACGGCCAGAACGTGACGATTAACGAAATAGCCCTGATGTTCACTAATGACCCGGGCTCCCTAAAGTACGTGCTGCTTGAGCCACTTCACCCCGAGGATACGGCAGTTGTCTACTGTGACGTGTACGGGTATGGGAGGTTTGAGGAGCTGAAGGGCGCCTATGTGATCTCCGTCGCAGTGTACCTCAACACCTCTGAGTTCGTGAAGATAGAGGACTCCGTGGTCACGGTAGAAGTCAGGGACAGCTACACGAGCAGGGACCCGCGGAGCTGGATAGACGTCCTGAGAGCCTCATTCGATGAGGGAGTACTCCTGAGCTACTCGTGGCGCCCCAGCCAGGCCGGGGGCCCCTCCCTTAAGGAGGGGGGTGTGCTCATTTGGATGAACCTTAACGAGCCTGAAGCACCTGACTTCTACGTATTTAGGCTGAAGCTGCCTGATTTCAAGCTGGTCAGGCTGCCTTCCGAGCTCCAAGTGAAGATACTGGAAGCTGAGGTAGTGGACTCAATAGTTACAGTGACCCTGGCTGCTGAGAAGGGACAGGGATACTCCTTCGTGAAGCTCATCGATGAGGGGGGCGAGCAGGTTAGAAAGGTGTACCTCAGGGCGGGGGAGACGGCCCGGGTGAGCTTCAAGCCTACAGGCGAGCCTCTCAGGGTGGAAGTGTGGTCGGGACATTGCAAGATAGCTGAGTCGCCGCTTAAGCATGTGAGTACACCCATCTCCTTACTCTCCCCCCGCAGGGCAGCTGGCATAGCGTTGTTAGCCATAGCTGCCACGCTGATAATCATAGCCATTAAGCGAAGAGAACATGGAATGCCTTCAGAGACAGCGGGTTTAGAGAGGGAGAAACCCAGCCCTCGAGAGCTGGAGCTCATCTAAGTGGAGACACGCCTTTAATCTCTTACTTTCCTTTGTGTTATTTATGC
>QMRZ01000165.1 GCA_003649495.1 Thermoprotei archaeon
ACTCAAGCGGGCGCCGGTGGCCTACATCCCCCTCGGGAGCCTGGAGTGGCACGGGAGGCACCTGCCCCTCGGGAACGACGCGATAAAGGCATACGAGCTATGCCTCAGGGCTGTCGAGAGGACTGGGGGAGTAGTGTTCCCCCCGCTGTACTGGGGCGCGGAGTGCCTGAAGCTGCGGGGGGTGGGGGTGCGGGACGGGACCGTCGACATCGACTACTGGGCTTACAGGGCGTTCCTCCTGGACATCGTGCGGCGCGTCGTTAAGCAAGGCTTCAGGGTGGTGGTCCTGTTGACAGGCCACTACTCGAGGGAGCAAGTGGCGGCGGTGAAGGAGGTGGCGGGGGAATGTGAGAGGATCACCCGGAGCGTGGGGCCTAAGGGCACGCCGCCGGTGCGCGTCATAGCGCTTCCCGAGTACGAGCTAGCCACCGACCTGGGCTACCGGGGCGACCACGCAGCTAAGTGGGAGACCTCCATACTCATGTACCTGAGGCCCGAGCTCGTTGACATGTCCAGGCTAACTGACCTGCTGGGCGTGGACGGCGAGGACCCCAGGATCCACGCGTCGAGGGAGCTGGGAAGGAGGGTGGTCGAGCTCATTGTGCAGAGATTGTGTGAGCGCGTTGAGGCGGCCTTGGCTGAGCTGGGGCTTAGGAGGGCTCGGGAGTGACCAGCCTCTCCACAGCGTGGCTGTCATACGCCAGGTGTCCAGCACGGTAGTAGGTGACTATGGTAGCGTACAGGTCGAGGAGCCGAGCTACGGGCACCACCCCCTCCCTGAGGCAGGGCCCTCTCCCCAGCACGAACGAGTCCATCTCCGCCCTTGAGAAGCCCCCATGCGAGGCCCTCAGGCGGGGGTAGGGCACGTCCCACTCCTCCCAGAAGTCCCAGCCCTCAGCTGCTGTGAGCACGAGGTCCCCACAGTTAGGGGACTTGAATAAGTTGTAGGCCTGGACGATCAGGTCGGGGTGCTCAGTCCTGTAGGAGGCCCTCAGCCACTCCTCCTCGCTCATCCACACGCCCTCAGCCCCATAGGCCAGCGGGTCGTCGCCCTTAAGGACCCTGTACCTATACTTCCCGCTCGACGAGTCGTGCTCAATGACTGCCTCGCCGTCCCTCGACACGATGACCACGCTCTTCCCCCTCCTGAGGAGCACTAGGTCCACCCCCTCCTCACGGGCTAGGAGGCCCGGGAGGTCCAGGGCCGAGCCCCGGAGGGGGTAGTTCCTGAGCAGCTTGTAGCTGGGCCTCTTGCGCCACCCCTCACTGGGGTGCGCCACATATACCAGGCCGGACCTCCTGCCATTGGATAAGGCGGCCACATCACACTCCTGCTCTGATATGAGGCCCGTGTCCAGCGGCCTGAAACCATACCCCTCCAGGAGGGAGGGGAGGTTCAGGTGCCTCGAAACGTCTGAGACTCCATGATCCGAGAACACGAACACTGCGTACCCCTCCTCGCCGTACGCCTCCCTGAGGGCCTCAGCCAGCATTGGGAAACACTTGTCGAACTCCCTCAGGAAGGCCCTGAGCTCAGCCCCCCTGGAGCCGCTCACGTGCGCTATGTAGTCGGCGGATACCGTGAAGAAGAGGAGGCGCGGCTTCCTAGATCTCGCCACCCTCGAAGCCGTCTCTAAGCGCCGCTCCACTATCCTGAGCGACCCGCTGCGCTCGTAGTGGCTAGCCACTAGGTCCACGATAGTCGTGAAGCCCTCCCTCAGCAGCCTGCCCATGCCCACAGCGTCACCCACCACTGCATCTATGCTCCTGGCCCTCAGCCTCCCGCCGAAGTCGTCGTCAGGCCTTGCGTTGTACTTGTAGTGCATCATCGTGGCCCTCCGCCTAGAGAAGTACCTCTCCCCCAGCATGTTGGTCTCCCCCGCGAAGAGGCCGGTGGCTATCCCTCCCTCGTTAGACTCCGAGACTGTGGGGAGGCAGGATATGGCATGCTCGATGAACACCCCATCCTCAAAGTACTCGGCTAGATTGGGGAGCTCGCCCCTCCAGTACATCTCCCTGAGGAGATCCCCGGGGAGCGCGTCCAGCCATATGAGAACCAGTGAGGGGGGGTGCCGCCTCATCTAGCCTCCGGTTTAACAGACTCTCCTCCGTCTAAAATCCATGTCCCCGCCGGGCCCCCTAAGGCGGAGCGCTACTGCCGCTGATAGCCCGGCTAGGGGGATTAACACAGCTCCAGCTGGACACTTCCCCTCTACTGCTGAAGCGAGCAACATTGTGCCCAGGGAGCTGCCGGCGTACCCCAGCGTGTCGACTAGGCCGGAGGCTAGCCCAACTTCTCTAGGTGGCAGGAGCTGGGGGAGCTGGGTGAAGTAAAGCCACTCCGATAAGCTGAGAGCCAGGATCACAGCCGTGGCTACTGCCGCGCTCAGGCCAGTGGCTAAGCTGTACGTCGTGAGCAGGGCGGCCGCCGCGAAGGATAGAGCTATCACGCTCCAGGGGCTAGTCCTCCTGCTCAGGAGCGCGCCCACTACGGCTATGCAAGCCGACGCCAGAGGCACTGCCCCGCTCAGCAGCGAGGCTGTTGGAGGCTCCAGCCCCTCAACTTCAACTAGCATAGTTGGCAGCCAGCTCAGGAGGCCCCTTAGCAGGGCATAGTGGCAGGCGTACGCCATGCCCAGCAGCCAGATGGCCAGGCGCTTGACTGCTCCGAGGGCCTCGCCGCGAGGCTCTCCCCGCCTCCCCCTCCTCCCGGCTGCGATTACGGGGCTGAGCGCGGCTAGGGGGGCCGCCGACGCCACGAATGCTACGCGCCAGTTAGCCACGTACATCACCAAGCTAGCTAGCAGGAATGCTGCTGAGGGGCCGAAGAGCGCCGCCGTCAGCATGGCTCCCACGACGTAGTCTACATCACTCCCCCTGAACTCCACCGCCACGGCCTGCATGAGCGATGGCCACGCCGCCCCCTGGGCCAGCCCATTCACGAATAGCAGCAGCGATATGGTTATCCAGTCGCGGGCCAGGGCCAGCAGCAAGTTGGCTAGCACCGTCACGGCGGCGCTCCCCAGGAGCAGCCTCCAGGCGCCCACTGCTGCCGCGGCTAGGCCCGAGGGCGTCAGCGCAAGCGCGTAGCCCGCGTACAGCATGGAGATGGAGGCCGCCAGCTGTCCATAGCTCAGCCCCACCTCAGCTGCTATTGAGGGGAGCAGGGGGAGGACGCTATACCTGCACAGGTAGAATGACAGGTAGTAGGCTGAGAACTCCAGCGAGATCCTCCACACTCGCCGCATCGTCTCCCCCTTCAGGCTCTCGCAGCTACATATTAGCTTCACGGGCAGTGGCGGTAAAATGCTTAAGAGGGGGTGCTTCACTAGGCTCTGGGGATAGGTATGCCTAGCCACGGCTCGCTAACGAAGGCTGGCAAGGTGAGGAATGCCACGCCCAAGATACCCCCCAAGCCCAGGAAGAACCTCATACCTAGGAGGCGTAATAAGAGGAACTACCTGAGGCGCATCGTGTACGCCTCCCAGCAGATGCCGAGGTACAGGTAAGCCCAGCTCCATGGGGAGCTTAGAGGGGTACGGAGACGCGGCCGCCAAGGTCCTGCAGAGCGGAGGGGTAAGGGTATTCGACATCATCGAGGTTGAGAGGGACGATGGCGTCGTAATCAGGGGCGTGCTGCTCCCCCGACCCCACTACGGGGATCCCGACGTATTAGTGCTGAAGCTGCCCAACGGCTACAACATCGGCGTGGACGCGAGGAGGGTCAGGAGGCTGAGGAAGGTGGGTAGGGTTGAGCCAGGCAGGGCCGCTCCCTCTGCTCCCCCCTCCCTGAAGCCTGGGCTCCCCCGCATACAC
>QMRZ01000166.1 GCA_003649495.1 Thermoprotei archaeon
CTCCACAGCAGCGTGTAGGCCGCCTCGCCCACGTACCTCCCGTCGTCGCGGGCTGTGTGCGAGTCCTGGTTAGCCCCGCTGCTCCTGTAGAAGTTCACGGCGGGGACGCCCTCCCTCGCGAAGCTCGCGCTGTCGGAGCTCATGACGTCCTCCTTCACGTCGAGCCCCACGCCCAGGCTCCTGGAGAGGGCCTTCAGGTAGCTCGCCACCTCCTCATTGGCTGTGACTATGGCGGCGTTCGTGCCCAGCACCCCCCCGTGGACGTCCAGGTTCACCACGAGCTTGACCTCATCCAGCTCATCCCGGTGCGCGGCCACGTAGGCCCTCGAGCCCACCAGGCCCAGCTCCTCGCCCGAGAACAGCACGAGCCTCAGCGTCCTCTTCACCTCCACGCCCGCGACGACGGGAGGTACGTGGGCGAGGCGGCCTACACGCTGCTGTGGAGGCTCGTCTACAGGTTCCTGAGCGACCTCCTACAGGCGGAGGAGTTCCCCCTCCCCCGGGAGATCTCCGAGAACGTGAGGAAGAGCGTGAACAGGTACTTCAAGCGCCTGCTAGCCGAGGATTGAAGAAGAGCCTCCCCGCCTGCGAGCTCCCTCACGCGTCGTAGCGCGTGGAGCCTCGCCGAGGCGTAGTCGCCGCCGCACTCAGATGTGGTTGAAAGTTTCAGCAAACTTCTGACCGTCGGGGGCGTCGCCCGGGGGTGGATGAAAATAATGGCTCCGGATTACGGCTCAGCGCCTTGGAGGGCTACTCTTCAACGGTTATCGCGCCCTGGGGGCAGGAGGCCTCGCAAGCCCTACAGCCTACGCAGTCCTCCGGCCTGACCACCACGGCCTTATTGTCGCGCACCTCGAAGACGCTCGATGGGCAGACTGAGGCGCAGGTGCCGCAGCCCGTGCACTTCTCCACGTCCACGACAGGCCTGGGCATGCGCGCCACCGCGCCACTAAGAGAGTCCTCGAATATAAGCTCCTCGCCGATCCCCGCTTAAGAGGCTGTCCCCCACAATGTAAACGAGTGGAGCTAGCCGGGCTGGGCTCACGTACATTTACGACGTGGAGAGGCTAGCTTACCGCCGCGCCTCAGTGAGCGAGTGTACGCGCCTCCAGCTTCCGGGGGCTTGGCATGTCCATAGACCTTTTGGATGTGAACACTTCCTAGTCAGCGCTCTTTATGGGGCAGTGAGCGGGGCGAAGCGGCTAGGAGGGGCTGTTGAGCCTTCGCTATCTTTTTATACTATCTGCTATCACAAGGTGATAGCATGCAGGTGCTAGTGCGGTTGGACGAGGAGACTTATGCCAGGTTGGAGGAGCTGTCCAAGTCGCTCGGCGTGTCCAAGGCCGAGATCATGAGGAGAGCTCTGAGGGAGTACTTGGCTAAGAGGGGGTCCGCCACTAAGTCCATGAGGGGCCTCGTCAAGCCCAGGCTGTCCCTGAAGGAGCTCGAGGAGGCCTACTGGGTGTATAGGTCGTGAAGCTCTACATCGACTCATCTGTCTTCCTACACCTGGTGCTCGAGGGGGAGTGGGCCGACGCGGCTGAGAAGCTGCTTGAGGCTGTTGAGAGGGGGGAGGTGGTTGGCTACGTATAGGCGCTGGTCGTCGAGGAGGTGGCATTTAAGCTGGTCCTAGCTAAGGCGTCTGAGCTGGGGGTCACGAGCTTCTGGGAGGTTAGGAGGAGGCTGGCTAGGGATCCAGCCTTCAGGAGCGAGTGCTTCAAGCCCGTGCTGGAGTTCGACAGGTACTTAGACAGGCTGGCCGGGCTGGCGTGGGTACACGTCACGAGGGAGGACTACCGGAGGGCTCTAGAGATAGCGTCTAGGCACGGGCTGTTGACGGCCGACGCCATCCACGCCGCCCTAGCCATGAGGCTGGGCGCTCCAATAGCGACGTTCGATGAGGACTTCAAGCGAGTGCCGGGGCTAGCCGTAGCGGGCTTAACGTGAGGCGCAGGCCGGAGTCCTCAAAGCGCGCTGCCGGCGGTTACCTCTAGAGGCCCATGCTAGGCACTCAACTCTTGTCCGAGCTGCTTAAAATGCTTGAGAGAAGGTCCCGGCCAGGCTCAGGAGTTCCCAGCTATTCACTGGAGCGGGATTCCAGGGCCTAAGGGGTACATTTGTGAGCTTAGCAGAGGCGAGCGTTGGAACTAGGCTTCAACTCGTATCGCTGTTCTATAATAAATTATAACTATGTATAAATAGAAAGATTTATATGATTGTATAGAGTTATGTTGTAGCGGGAATATGAGCCTGGAGGAGCGTGTGGAGGAGCTTAGGAGGATGGTTGAGCAGCTGGCTGAGGAGGTGAAGAAGCTTAAGGAGGCGGTTAAGCCTAAGCCAGAGCGGCGTGCGCCTCCTGAGAGCTTGTCAGAGTACGCGCAGCTTGTCCTTAAGTTCTTGGAGGAGAAGGTGGGCAGTGAGCCCGACGCTGGCATAGTCTTCATCGGAGGGCTTGAGAAGCGGGGCGGGAAGATTGTGGACAGCTTCTTCTCCAGTATAAACCTCGGGGCGGTCCGCAAGACCCGGCCGGGAAGGATTGTCAGGACATTAGGCCCCCTCACTAATGAGAATAGGGTAAAGATACTTCTAAGCCTCCTGGAGGGCCCGAAGACAGCTTCAGAGCTAGCCCAGGAGACAGGGCTTGAGGGAGGCCCCCTCTACCACCACCTCAAGGAGCTCATGCTGGCAGGCTATGTTGACAGCCCCGAGAGGGGCAAGTACGTGCTGACGTCCGGGGGCTGTATGGTGATAAGGGTGGCGGCCGCGCTAGCCGCGACCCCTGGGCTAACTCCACCTCAAGTGGAGGAGCAGCCAGTAGCTTAAGAAGCGTAGCAGCTCAGGCTGCCTTTACCTTTCCTTCCTCTACTACAAAGTATTACCTGGCCCTTAGCTGCTCTTCTACATCTCTGTGCCTCTCAGTGTGGAGAGCGGATCGATGAGCCAGCACTCCTAGCCATGTCTCGGCTAAGGAGCTAGCGCTGTCGTGAGGAAGCTCCCCAGAGGCCGTGCGGCTCCTCAATACTTAAATTCCTGGCTCGGGGGATAGCTTGTGGCGGGCTACTTCTCAAGCTGCGATAAGGCGAAGATAGGCGTGATGATCCCTCCGGCGTAGCTCCCGGAGAGGCATACCTCGTAGCCGTGCTTCTCCTTAAGCTCGCGAAGGCTGTAGACGCTAGATCTCGTGGTGGAGATGAGCCACGAGGCACGGGAGGCTACTGAGAGGCCATCTGCACGCTCAGGGAAAATCCCGGCTAAGCCCGGGAATGGGGGAGCTAACGCCCCCGAGCTGCCACAGTAGAGGGGAGCTGGTGACCAGCCATCTAAGCTAGAAGCACGGGAGCCTCCCTGGACTTCTGCTGAAATAAGGCTGCAGTACCTCGAAGGCACACATGTACGTAGCCGGAAGCTTATAAGCTGAGAGCTTTCTTCGAACAGGTAACGCTAACAGATATAAACCCATCCAACCTCATCTAGCCGCCGGTTGCAACTAAGAAAGAATTGAAAGGCCTGTAGCGCTTGGCGTCATCGCTTATGTCGTACACGACTACTGTTGCAACTAAGAAAGAATTGAAAGCACGTCTTCACCATGCCGCTGGGGCTGGCGAGGAGGCTCTGGATGCAACTTAGAAAGAATTGAAAGGCTGCTACAGGAGCTGCAGCTGAGGCGTGGGAGCTGGGCTGAGATGCAACTTAGAAAAGGAGGAGATAAAGCGCGATAACGTATGCATTTGCACGCTTTTTAATGTAACTTAGAAAGAATTGAAGGAAGAACTCGGCGAGCCACTCGTGGAAG
>QMRZ01000167.1 GCA_003649495.1 Thermoprotei archaeon
ACTCTAGAAACTCGAAGAATGTAGCTAGGTACTCCCTGTCGACCGCTCCCTCAAAACTGAACAGCACGACTACTCTGCTCGTTCCGAAGGAAAGCGTTAAGGCCCCAGTAGCTAATCCTAACATGGCTAGGGCTGAACACCACTTACAGGCCTTGTACTGCTTGGCATCATACTTAGTCTTCGCCGTCAGATCCGTGTGGAGATATTTGCCAGCTAACGGCATTAAGGGGAGCTTAAACGTGGATCCCTTACCATGCCTGCCCTCGCGCCTGGAGTGGCCGGGCTCGGTGAGCTCGTAGAGGTACTTGAGCACCCCTCCATCCTCTAATGCTCTAAGCGCTTGATCAACGTCTCTCCCTGCTAGGAGCCTCCTTAAGACATCTCCTTTAAGCTCAGCCACTGCCCTCTCCCTGAAGACCCTCCTAATGCAGGTCGCTACATCCTCTATTTCGGCTTCAACGAGAACCTCATAATGCGTCCCGCGCCCCCTAATCTCAAGCTCAGGCGCATCTCTCAGAGCGTAAGCAAGCCCGTAGGCTATCAGCGTATCAGTATACGGTGAGTGCCCTGGCGTATACAGCAGAATTCCTCTCAAGACTCGCCCACCCCCAGGACTATGTCACCTACACTCGTCTCACAGACTCTAGCTCCTTCCTCGTACTCTATCCTAACAGCTGTGGGCCTTATAGCGGGGTACCTCACCTTGCCTGATCTCTCCACCCTGACTTCGCAAGGCACTATAAAGGGGACTAGCCGCCGAAGTTCATCGCACAGCTTCATGTACATAAAGCTCCCCTCCAGCACCCTAGCCTTACCTAGGGCCGGTGCCGGGAAGGACGTCTCAACTATCGTCTTCTTAGCAGTGCCGCACTTCTCGCTCCATACCTTGATTACTGTACAGAGGGATTCAGTGTCCCCCAGCCTTGGAATGAGCTTAACGCTCTCAGGGTCTATAACCCCCTCCCTAACCACCCAAGCACACAGCATATCGATACCCATCACGTACTCGCGGTAAAATGCATCAGTTAGCTCAATTTCCAAAATGCGTTTAGCCTGCACTAAGTCCCCGCCTGAGACGGCTTTGCTTAATCTCTCAGCGGGCTTCACCTCCCCCCTCCTCTTTTTCTCGTGTGCCTTGTCCACTACTCTAAATCGCCTCAAGATCACGGTAGAGAGCGTGAGCGGAGTCGCAGCTCCCCCATCGCTCCACGGCCTAGCTCTAGCAGCTAATATGTCCCCCCTTTCCACCATCTCGTAAACCTTGTTCAAGGCTTTGACGCCCTCTCCGCTTATCACCCCTAGACAGTAGGCTAGAGCCCCTATCAGCGATGAAGGCTGGGGAATAGGCATTGAGGACATTACTTGGAAGCTCTCAGGCTGCTTTACGGAAAATAGAGGGAGGCGAATTTTAGCGAATATCACGTTAACCAATCCTCAACCACCCTCGATGCCTCAGCGAGCGCGCTTATCGGAGACTTCTCAATCTCAAGTACGTTCTCGAGCGCTTTAACCTTGCTCAGCTCTTTAACCACTCTATCGCCATAGACGAACACTTTAATCTCTCCAGCTAAGGACGACGACAGCGAGCCTAGCATCCTAGCGCTCTCCTCCAGGTAGTCCATGTAGAATCCATGCACTAGATTCGGGATTGGTTGTCTGCTCACTGCACAGATCAGCTCTATAGTCCTTATGGCAGGCATCGCCCTAGAGGACGCGGCGCCAAACCTCCCAGATAGTACGTCAGCTAGCGCTAGTACTGCACACTTAGCCCTTAGCTTACGCTCCTTAAGCGGGAGCGTTTTCTCGGGATTCTCTGGATCGGCTAACGGCTTACCCACGTATTTCAGGTCCATAGAGCACAGGAAGCCGTAGACCCCGCTCGCGTGCTCCCTCTTAAACACCATCATTGCCTGTTCCTCAGCTGGTATGCGTCCTTCAGGCGTGGTCACTACTCTGTTATGAGTAATGGCAGCGTACTCGGCCCTCATCTCCTCAACTGGTATCATGAAGGCGAACTTCACTAGGCTCTCGCGCCTGACCTGTGTATTGGGCTGAAGGAATCCGTGTAGATCCTCTATTGCACATGCTTTTATAAACTCGAACTCCTCATTGTAAGGCAGTGTAGACCTGTACATTATGAAGCGTTTACAGCTATCGCAGAGGCTAGCTACCCCCTTCTCCTTGAGTAATTCTATTACTCTGATAGCATGCCAGTGCTTAATCATGTTGCCCGATATCACAGCATCCTCGGATACTTCGTAGCCATTCGATGTTCTACGAACTATGAACATCTTTGAGAGCCCCATGTAATTGCCAACTGCCCCCTCGGCATTAGCGCTGTGCACGTTTATTATCGCCCTACCCGTAACGCGAATGTACACCATGCGTCCTCACCTCCTGACGGGCTGTACTCCACCATAGGCTAAGGCTAGGATCGCTAATACGACGCCAGTAATCTTAGGATCTTCCCTAGCTAGCTCAAGTATCTTCTCTATGTCGTCATGGCCGACGCTGAATGCAGCCCTCACGTTGTCGCACTCAAAAGCTAACTTGTAGTCACCACGCCTGATCCCTTCCTCCAGGCTAGCTAGTACTCGATCCTTTACTCTCATGCTCTCGTATATTGCCGAGATTAGATCACTAGTGTCTCTGCTCCTCGCCATCTTATCGAATAGCGACAAGTTCTGCTCAACTACTTTGTAAGCAGCTAGGTAACGAACGTATCGCTCACGTGCCCGCCCGTACTCATCCTTTCCCAGCAATTTTCCTAAAACATCGGCATGAGCCCTCATGCCCACTTAAATATGGCCTCTACCTCTTAAAAAGGTTTCGTTGTATGTGAACGGTTGTGCCAATATATTAAATAAAAATGCATCTATGATGCATTATAACCCTAGAGTGTTGCATTAGATGAGCAACAGGCCCAGCCGGGAGAGCCTATAACCCCCATCAACTCGCTCCACTATGCCCCCTTCAAGCAGTGCTTGAAGTTGCCTATAGATGGTGCTGCGATCCTTACGTAGGAAACCGCTCAGATCTGAGGGAGTGTAAACGTTACCAGGCTTCATGAACTTCAATAGCCTAAGCCTCTCCTCGGTCAGGCTGAGTCTGAATAATTTCCTAACCTCGGGTACTGAGAGAGCCATCCCCCTCCCCTCCAGGTATACCTCTAATCTAGGCTCGTACCTCCAGTCAACCAGGAGATAGGCTATGAAGACTGCCAGCCCCACAGCTCTCATTCCTCCTGTAATAGCTATCTTTACGTTCTTCTCTCTCAACTCACTCAACACTTCCTTAACTACGCGAATTGCCTCAACTAAGTCCCTTAGTGGTATCTCATGCTTCTCCATCTCAACCCCTAGCCTCCTGGGTAATTCCATCATGCTAACTACATCCTGCAGCTGTCTCCATGCCCTCTCTGCACGCTCATCGGGGAAGCCAGCTGTGAAGATCACTATCCGCGCACCCTCCGCTAATCCCTCCGCCGCTGCTGAAGCTACAGCGCTGATTAAGGGGCCTGGCTCGAAGCCCAGGGTCATGACTAGTGCGTCTAGCATGTCAAACCCTATGACATGATATACCATTAAATTTACATTTTTCTTCACATTGTTGCATCATAATTACACATTATGCTTCGTGCAGCTCCGCTGGCTCAGCAGCCTAGCCTTACTATCTTCCCCTTCCTCGTGTAGCGGCTCAGCTCCTTCCTGCTAATTACGTGGATCTCGACTGGAGCGTAGGGCGGGAGGCCTAGCTTCTCGGCCTCCTCGAACACGCGCACCCTGATGTC
>QMRZ01000168.1 GCA_003649495.1 Thermoprotei archaeon
GAGACGAAGGAGCGGGCATGGATAGCTGGCCATAGCTCCCACTAATGAGAACACTAGCCCCCTCAAGTGGTGAGCCGCTCAAGCTTAGCCGCGCTCCCCCAGGGCCTTCCTCACGCTCTCCACGAGCCTCTCAACCTCTCCCTTCCGAAGGCCCCGCCACCCCCGTGAAAGCTCGCAGCTCCTGACTGCATAATCCTCAAGCATCCTTGTGCCCTAGACTAGCTCTCCAGAGCCCTACTATTGCTACAAACTCGCTCGGCTCCACTGGATTAACCCTCAACTCGATCTTCTCCCTTAGTTCTTCAGCAGTCTCGAGGAGCTTCACGTCGGTTGATACGAGCCATACTTCCTCGCCATAGCCCTGCGCTAGGGCGGCTATTGCCAACACCTCCCTATCCTCATCCCCTATACCTACTGCCCTGGAGAGTAAGCTGGACACGCTGGGGCGCACGTGGGCTAGAGCATTCCTAGCCACTACATGGATCCTGAGCTTCACCCCACTCCTTACAGAGAGTATATTATCCCTGCACTGCCACCTCTTGGCAGAGGCTAGCTCTAGGAGTTCTCTAAGAATCCTGTCTAGCGATGCCTGTAGCTTCGGTAGTGGATGGTGCCTCCTCCACTCCCTAGCGCAGACGCTAGCGAGGGTCTTCAAGTACCTATACGAGGCGTATAGGATGGCGTTAAGGCGTGGGAGGGCATTGCCCAGGAGCCTTATCGCCTCTTTCTCATAATCAGGCTTGTCGCCGCAGGGTATTAGAGCCGAGTGGTCCATTACTAGCCGCATGCTACTAGAACAGCGCCACGATTACCTCGTCAGCGTGAGGATATTCCTCGAGCGTCCCGTCCTCGTACACGGCTATCCTCTTAACGGCAGTCCAGGGGCGCTCCTCACTCCTCTCTAGGTAATAGATGGCCACATTGTCTGGGCGCGCCATCTCCTCCTCCACAGCCTTCGCCACCGCCCTAATCACCAAATCACTATGGGTAGTCATCACTACTGTGAGCCCCCTGTTCACGGCCCTCAATAGTATGTCCTTAATCAGCTTGATTAGGAGGAGAGCGTTCTTGAAGCTCTCGGGCTCCTCAATCACTATGAGGCTTCCCCTAGGCGCCTTATCGATGACCTGCATTAGTATCAGTGAGTCCACAAAGCCGTCAGGCGCCTCGTGAAGGGGGAGTTCTAGGTACATGAAGGGATCCACGTACCTAAACTCCAGGAGGCTAAGCAGAGTTGAGGCCCTTAGGAGGGCAATGCCCGTATCACCGACCTCCCTCCTCTCTACAAGGCTCTTCCCCACGTGTAGCCTAACCCAATCGTTGAGGAAGAGCAGTAGCGGGGGGCCGTGAGGGACTTAGCCAGCTCCCCCAGCGCTCCAGCAAGAGCTAGCAGTAACTGGGCTCCCGGCTTAGCCTCTAAGCTCCTAGACAGGAAGTCTGAGAGGAGCTGAGAGTACTTGAGAGCAGCCACCCTGCCGGACGGCAGCAGGAAGCTCTCCCCCCAGGGGCTGGGCCCCGAGACTGTGAACTCCTTAGCACTCCTAGCCTCAAAGCGCGCCTCCCCCGCCTCCAGGACTAGGGGATAATGGGGGGCGCTGTCAGACCTCCTCACAACGCCCTCTAAGCCGCTGGCGAACAGCTGGCGGGCTAAAGCATCAGGATCCCCCCACTCGGCAAGCTTAGATAGGAAGTATGCAGCATAGGCTAGGCTAGACTTTCCCGAGGAGTTCTTCCCAGCGAGGATGTTCACTCTAGCTAAGTCTAGGCAGGCCTCCTCTACACACCGCCAATTCCTAACGTAGAGCCTCACTCCTCAGCCCACTTGAGTGAGCCTCGTTGTGCCTTTAAATCCTTTGAGCGGAATCGAGAATCCCCAAATCGAGGCTGGCTGGGCTTCCAGCCCTCACGTGATGAGGGAGACATTCATCACCACGCCTCTAAGGCGCCACGAGCTGGGATAATCTGCCTGTGGCGCTCCCGGCCCATGCTTAAATATCCTGATACTCACCGTAACCTTGTGCCTAGGTTGTCGCGGCTCAGCAGCGTAGCATTGAGGTGGTTTAGGGGCGTTAGGGAGGGAGTTATTGAGGGGCTGGAGGACTTTACCGTGTTGATTGGAAGGAATGGGGTTGGCAAATCCACAATCCTCGAGGCCCTGTACCTCGCTTCAGCCTGGCTTGAGCCCGTGGACCCGATACGTGGAGTCGCCAAGTACTCCTACGTGATAAGCAGGCGTGGGGGCAGGGATGGGGCGGCGCGCGACGTCTTGTGGTACATGATGGATACCGGCAAGGACGTATCGATAACCCTTAACGCTAATGGGGAGAAGGCCGAGTTTCTCCTCAACTACTCAGCTAACAGGCTATACCTCAAGCTCACGGAGCACCTCAAAAGCCTCCTTAAACAGCGACTAAGGGGGGGTGAGAGGTTTGACCTAGTGCGCCTCGATGATGGGAGGGCAGCCCTGTGCAGCTATCCACCTAGGGGGGAGATCTTCACGAGGAGAGATTTGGTGTTCAGCTTGCTTGAGGAGCACATGCCCAGCCTGCTCGACATTCTGAGGAGCACGGTCCTCATAGATAGCTACCTGCTCTCCAGGCCCACGCTAGTCGAGAAGTACTCGTGGGTGAAGATCCTCTCGAGGAGGCTTGATAGAGAGGTCGTTAGAGTCCTCAGGGAGGAGTTCGAGGTTGATGCCGAGGGCCTCACTTACGCGCCGGTTGGGAGCTCGAACGTGCTAATGCTGCAGCTGCGCGACACCTCCATTAGGGTGGATGACCTGGGGGATGGGGCTAGGCTGGCCACGCTGATGATGCTGACAGTCCTGGCGAGCAGGCCTAGGCTACTCCTAGTGGAGGAGCCTGAGACAAAGATGCACCCGGGGGGCTTGAGGGCGCTCACCGAGGCACTGCTCAGAGCGGCGAGGGAGGCTGGATCCCAGGTCATAGCCACTACACACAGCTTAGAGTTCGTCAAGATTGGGCTGGAGGTCGCGGAGCAGCTTGGCCTAGGCAGCGCCCTGATCCACCTGGAGCGCAGCAGGGATGGCGTATTAAGCGTCAGGAGGCTCTCCAAGCCTGACGCCGACCTCCTAGCCGACCTAGGCATTGACCCCAGGTTCCTCCACCTCTTCTAGGCTGGGAGCATGATAGGGCAGCTGAGGCCTGCTAGGGACAGCTTCTACACCTTCGTGTTCAGTGGGATAACCAGGTTCGACGCCCTCATACTCTGTGAGGGCCGTATGGATGCTGAGGTGCTCAAGGAGCTTGCCAGGAAGCTCAATATTCGTACCAGCAAGTCGATCGCGGTGACGGATTGCTAGGGTATTGACAAGCTGTACGACGTAGCAGCAGCTGTAGCCTTACTCCTGAGGATCTCGCGGAAGCTCAGGATCATAGCCCTGATAGTGGACGCCGACGAGCTAAGCCCCCATGAGCGGGCCGATAGCCTAGCTAACAGCCTAGCGTCCAGGGGGCTCAGGGTAACCGGAGTTAAGGAGGAGGCTAAGCAGCTATTCTCCCTCAACATAGAGGGCGCCGCGGCGCGCGTATATGTGGCGGTAAGTGCGGTGGAAGAATACGACTTTGAGAGGCATATGCTAGAGGACCACGTGCTTAAGCTCCTAGAGCTTGAGGGGAGAATCGAGAGAGGTGAGCTCAAGGGGGCAGCGACGGCTAAGGAGGCCTTAGCTAGAGCGGGATTCGATACTCTCAAGGTTCTACGGGTAGCATCTAGGAGGAGAGCCGTGGAGGCGTTTAGCC
>QMRZ01000169.1 GCA_003649495.1 Thermoprotei archaeon
AGCTGGCACTGCCCCTGACCCCCGTCGCCAGCGTCGGGGTGGGGAGGATAATTGGGGGCGTGTGGGTGGCGGCAGCAGCCGCCCTGGCCGCTTACATAGTCTACGCCAACCTCAGGGGGCTCGGCACAGCGTGGACCATACTCTCCATGACCCTGGCTGGCATAGTCATGGTAACTGGCTACTTCATCTATGAGCAGGCGATACTGGGGGTCGCGGCTGCTGCGGAGGTCCCCTTCAACCTAATGCAGGCGCTGGTGGGGGTCACTGTAGCCCTGATGTGTGAGAGGCCCCTAAGGGCTGTGGCGTTGAAGGGCTAGAAGCCCAGCTCCTCGTTCACCAGCACTACGTGGACATCGGTGCGGAGGGGCCTCCTCTCCAGTATCACCACCACGTTGCAGCCGCGAGTGGGCGAGTCGCAGTCCACGCAGCGGCCTAGCTTAACGCAGGGGTTATCCAGCCCCAGCCTCCTCCAGTTCATTATTGCTGCGACGTTCTTAGCCCTCCACAGGCCCTCCCCCACGTCTCTAACCAGCTTATTCCTGCCAGCTACCACTATCACCCTCCTGGGCCCAAATATCATCGCAGCCACCCTGTTCCCCACGCCGTCCACGTTCACGAGCTTGCCGTCCAGGGTAACAGCGTTGGCGCTGCAGAGGAACACGTCAGCCGTCAGCTCCAGCCTCCTAAGCCTATCAACCTCCTCTGGCGGCGCCTTTACCCAGTGGTGAATTACCCTGTAGCCTCTCCTCTCCAGCTCCTCGATTAAGCCCAGCTCCCTGATGGTCACTGAGCCCCCAACGCCCACAGTGCTGCCCTCCGGGATTAGGCCCAGCACGATCCTTCTAGCCTCCTCCCTGTCTAGGGCCACGTGCGCGGTGAAGCCGTTAGCCCTCAGCGCCTCGGCAGTCTTCTCAAGCTGTACCCTCCAGAACCACTCCCTAACTCCCCGCCACAAGCATCCTCACCTAGTGCGCGAGCGCTATCAGTGAGACGCCCGCCATTATTAGGGCTACGCCGAGCACCTTGGCTGGCGTGAGCTGTTCGCCGAACAGCACGTGGCCAGCCAAGAGCGTTAACGCGTAGTTGAGGCTTATTAGCGGGTAAAGCCTGCTCAGCTCCTCCAGCCTAAGAGCTGCCAGCCAGACTAGGGTGGAGAGCGCGTACAGGAGCACGCCTAGGAGCACTAGCTTATCAGTCATCACGCGCACCAGCCAGGTGAAGCTAAGCGCCCCGCCCCTCGGCACCGCCGCCCTCCACGCCAGCTGCCCCAATAGCCCCAGCAGAGCGGATATCACGGCCAGCAGGACTCCCCTGCTCACCTCAGCCTCCCCGGGGGAGGGGGCTGGGCACCAGCCAATAAAATCTTCACTAACGCGGGGCTTAGCGATGGTTAGGGTTATATCCCCGTCCTCACCCCCTAAACGTGCCTGAAGTAGAGCCGTTAGATGTTTGGAGAATCTTAAAGGGAGCTGGGGTAAAGAGGGTAAAGTTCGTAGTAGCTGATATCGCCGGGAGGCCAAAGGGCCTAATCCTGGACATAGATGAAGCTAGAGATGCACTGGAGAGCGGCGTGTACTTCGATGGCTCCTCAATACCTCACTACGTAGAGGTTTTCGAGAGCGATGCATACGCTGTGCCGGACCTATCATCGATGTACGTTGAGCCCACGCATAGGGCCGCGTGGGCATTCTGCTTCGTAGCTGACCCGAAGTGCGCCGCCCAGAGGGATCCCCGCAGGCTCCTAGCTGAGGTCGTGGAGGAACTTAGGGAGAAGGGGCTGGAAGCTAGAGTGGGGATAGAGGTGGAGTTCTTCCTAGTTAAGGCCGAGGATGGCGGGATTAGGCCAGCTGACGAGGGCGCCTACTTCGACATCTCGTACTCGAATACTGCACTCAGGGTAGCTGAGGAGATAGAGGCAGCGGCTGAGCAGGCAGGCCTCGGCTCCTCAAAGGTTCACCACGAGGTAGCTGCTGGCCAGTACGAGTACAATATACCGGCGAGGGATCCGCTTAGAGCGGCTGACAGCCTGCTGTTCTTCAGGGAACTCGCCTCACAAGTCACGTCATCCCATGGGCTGAGGGCGACCTTCATGCCCAAGCCATTCTGGGGGGTTAACGGGAGTGGCGCTCACGTCCACCTCAGCTTAATGAGGGACGGCGTCAACATCTTCCAGAGGGATGGGAGACTCTCGGAGGAGGGGCTACACTGCCTGGCGGGGATCCTGAAATACGCTAGGGTGATCTCGGCCCTGGCTGCCCCCACGGTCAACTCCTACAAGAGGCTGGTGCCACACCACGAGGCTCCGACGAGGCTCGTCTGGGGCTACAGGAATAGGAGCGCACTGATCAGAGTGCCAGCCTACCTGGGCAAGATCAACAGGATAGAGTACAGGCAGCCAGACCCCCTCATGAACCCCTACCTCACCTTCACGGCCATGCTGCTAGCATCCCTGAGGGGCTTGGAGGAGAGGCTCGAGCCGCCGCCCCCCGTGGAGAGGACGGCATACAGCCTCGACAGCGCGGAGGAGATTCCCTCTAACCTCGGCGAGGCAGTATCCATCTTCGAGGCTGGCTACCGCGAACTAGGCCTCCCGAGGGAGATAGCCGAGGCGTACGTGAAGGCTAAGTCCAGGGAGTGGAGGGAGTATCTGGAGGCTTGCGGCCCCTGGGAGGAGACCTGGAATAAGATCACCAACTGGGAGTACAGGAGATACCTGTAGCGGCGTCAGGGGCTGCCGCGTCTTCACAGATCCGCAGTGGTCGGGCTCCTCATCATCGCCGAGGGAAGAGCTATGCGAGAGGCTTTTAAGCAGAGCGCCCACCCACTGCTGGGTGATGAAATACCTCGGGGGCGACGTGGTGAGCGGAGCGGTCCTACGCTGACATGAAGCCTGCCAGTAGAGACTGCGGTTAAGATTCCTCTCGCGCGAAATTGCGGCAAAAATTTATCGTATCGACCGCAAGGCCTATATAGCTCTCCAGGGTGGGGCGTCGGTGATTGTGTGATAGGCTTGATCCTGGCCGTGCTCGCGGCGCTCGCGGTACTCGGCCTGGCTGCGTACGTGGTCTACCTCTACAACAGGTTCCAGGCCCTGAGGAATGCGGGCGAGGCGACGCTGGGCCAGATAAGAGTCGCCCTCAGGAAGAGGCTTGACATGATATCGCAGCTAGCTGAGGCCGCCAAGGAGTACGCAATATTTGAGCGGGAGACCCTGGAGAGCGTGACAAAGATGAGAGCAGCTATAGCCTCTGCCTCGCCGGAAGAGGTGAGTGGGATAGATCGCGAGTCTAGGCGCATCCTATCCAGGATAATAGCGGTAGCCGAGTCATACCCGACGCTTAGGACGGCTGAGCCTGTCTCCAAGCTCATGGACTCGGTGAAGTCGGTGGAGGACGAGATAGCCAGGCTCCGGTACACGTATAATAACATTGTCCAGGAGTACAACACTAGGATAGACACCTTCCCCTCTAGCCTCGTGGCTAGGATGATGGGGGCTAGGAAGATGCCCTACCTTGAGGTGGGCGGGGAGGAGCTTGAGGAGAGGCCTAGGATAAGCCTGCGGGAGGGCCGATGAGCGAGCTCAGGTGGGTTGCCGCCGTCATAGCTATATCAGTCATCGCCGCAGCGCTGGCCTACGTGCTCCCAGATGTCCTCACTAG
>QMRZ01000170.1 GCA_003649495.1 Thermoprotei archaeon
CGAGCGCGCCTGGCTCTTAGAGTTTGACCTGCTGACGATTGAGGAGAGTGTTCTGTAGAACGGACGTGAAGTGGAAAGGAGCTGGACTACTTCGAGGTCGAGCTGCGCGTGGAGGTCAACGCGTCGGCGATGCGATGAGAGTCTTAGTGATCTTCCTTGGAGTAGTATTTGTTGCTGAATGAGACTCGATATCTCTACGGTGCTGGCGGGCTTCGACAGGGATCTCGTTCTGAGAATCAGGTTGCCGAGGAGGGACTGAGAGGAGGTGAAAGGGATCTGCTCATGATCGAGAGGGTCGGTGGGGTTGGAGGAAGGTGGTAGTGGATGTGACGATGGTGAGGATAGAGGAGAGGCGGCAGATCTTTAATCTGCCCGGCCTCGCGGCGGTGCTCAGCAAGTTAGCGAGTGGTAATCCTGTGGCTTCTTTTTAAGGGTGGGAAGATGCCGTAGAGGAGCGTTAAAATGCTGGTGAGCAAGGAGCCGCCCTAGAATAGTGTTAAGAAGAGCGTGACCGGGACGTAGACGAAGTTTCTCTCACCCCTTTCTCCCCCTATCGCCTTCTCTTCTAGCCTGTCCCTTGTCAGGACTATCTCCGCGCGATCCGGGATTCCCGGGATCCTCCTGTGGTACTTTGACTCTATGAGGAACCTGTACTTCCCACCTCTGCGGGTTAGGCAGAGGACGTAGTCGGTCTCGCCCCCATCCCTGGAGTATAGGAGGATCCTGTGGTAGTCTGCTGAAGGCACGTGCTCGAAGAACTGTTGAGCCATAGCGAGGTGCGCCGCCACTACGCTCTCAACTAGCCTCCCCTTAAAGCCCTCGTCTTTAAGGAGTTTCTCAGATGCACCTAGGGGATCCGTCTCGCTCCGTACGTGTCCTCTGAGAGCGTGATAGGAGAACGGGTCTAGAATGTAGACCTTCCTATCGGCTCTATAGTTCGGTGCGCAGGCGCGCGACGCGTCCTCACGATACGGGAAGAGGAAGATCTTCGCGGTCTCCAGGTACTCCAAGTACCTCCCAAGCCCGAACTTAGGGGAGGGAAAGCCCTCCTCGTCTACCCCCACGACGAGCCTGCCTATGTTCTCCCTCCTATCCAGCCCGAGCAGGGAGGAGAGCCTCTCGGGCTCTGTGAGGAACTCGAGGACCCGCCTGGTGTTCTCGGGGTTTAGTCCGGCGTTAGCGCTGTCGGAGATTACCAGCTTGGCGAAGTCGTGGTAGAACTCCGGGTCTATTGCTCCCTCTCTATGGTACTGGTCGACTGCCTTCGGGAAGCCGCCGTGGAGGAGGTAGTCCTCGAAGACCGCGTCGAGGAGCGCCGCGAACTCGTCGTAGAAGTCCTCGAGGGCCCTAGGTATGTTGCCACGCTTCAGCTGGAGCAGCATGCTGAACCTCTCACCAGGCCTCCTCAGCCCACGCCTCCTCAGATAGTCGTCTATGTCGGGCCTGACGGCCTCGAGGACCTCGACGAAGCGCAGGGGCACGTGGATCAGGTTTCCCCCCAGGTTAAACAGCGACGCCAAGCGGCCCTGCCTGCCGCTCAGCTTGCTCACGGCGTCCGCTAGATCCATGGAGTGGCTTCCCGTGACCACTATCTTCAGCCTGCCCCTCTCAACTATGCCAGCGTCGACCAAGTTCTTCAGGACGAGCGCCCAATCCCTCCGCATGGAGGCCTCGTCTAGGAAGACGTACTTCTCCTCCGGCAGCTGGGCGATGGTGTCGATCAATCCGAAGAGGTCTACATCTCTCAGCTTCGCGTAATCGAGCGGGACGTAGAACACGTTCCCAGGCCTCACCCCCACCCTCGAGATGAGGTAGTCAACAATCATCATTACCAGTGTCGTCTTGCCAACCCTCCTAGGCCCCCTAATCGTCACTATCCCGTAGTACCCCGGCTCGGGTAGGTAGCGCCTTATGTGGTAGTAGAGGCGTGGGGGTTTCCGGAGGACTGACCTCCTGGCGGCCTGGAGCAGCGGGTCTTTTCGGCTCCACTCTGGGTCGTGCCACCAAGGGTTAAATGGGGCTAGGAGGCGCCTAGCCTCCTCCACGTTCAATCGAGACCCCTCTCGACTCCGACCGTCCTCATGATGTAAGCGAGGTCTTTCTCGATCCTCCTCAGCTCTCTTGCCATCCTCTCGTACTTCTTGTCGAGCTCGCGGACCTTCTCCGCAAGGCTCACGGTCTCATCGAGCCCAAGGTACTCGAGCACTATCTTCTTGGCGAGCGCCGTTGGCGTCATCCCCAGCTCCCTGGCCAGGCTCTCAAGCCTAGCGTACTCTTCCTCCTTCAGGTTGAACTTGACCTGCCTATACCTGTAGCTTCTACGTTGCCTATTCATGTCCTTCAGTACTATTTAGTACCATTTAGTACTTAAAGCTTTCTCGAGTACTAAATGGTACTAATAGCGGATTTCGAGCTCTGAAGCGAGCTAATTAATCCTATCTCCTATACAGCGGGTTGCTGCCTAGGGATGTACCTATATGTGCATGCCCACTCTACTAGTGGCGTGCCTCAGACACGTCCACGGAGTTATGCAAGGAGCTCGCTGGCCTGAGTCTCTGGGAGATGATGGATGAGCTGGAGAGGCGGGGCGTCGAGATCCAGTACGGCCTGAGGGAGCTGGAGTAGGACCTGGGGATGCTGGATAGGCTGGTGGTAGGGGGCTTAAGGATATTCGTAGAATTCTACGTAGAGATTAGGAGGAGGCTTCTTGGAGGGCTGAGAAGCTAGGTCCCGTGCCTCACGAATCCCCAACTGAAGAGTGTGGTCACTGGGGGTAAGTAACTCGCTGGAAGGCGTGTGGCTGCGATGGCAGGAGATATATCCGCGCTAAACTGCCCGCCCCGCCTTCGAGGAGGCTAAGCGGGAGAGGGACAGCTCTGGGCGCAGCCTCATGTAGGAGTAGTAGAGCTCGGCGGTCTGCTGGGAGCTGGGGCGCGCTTAGCTTAGCGTAGCAGGAGAACCTCCGAGAGGTCTTCCAGGAATAGTACTCCTAGCTTCCTCAGCTCCTCCCTCACGGGCTTCATCTCTCTTTCGAGCTTCTTGAATAGGGGCCTGGCTTCTACTCTCTCAGCTGTGGCGATGACGTAGCAGTCGGGTAGGGCTATGCACAGGCTCTTCTTCAGCTCGCCGGCTCTCAGCATTATTTCCTCGTTGATGTCGAGCAGCTCTGTCTTGCTCCTGAGCCAGTAGATGTAGTCTAGGGCCTCCCTGTCCGGGTTGGGGAGTGAGGCGGCTGCGTGGATCCTGGAGGCTATGTAGAGCGTCTCGCTCAGCGTGATGGGGGAGACGTAGAGCGTCAGCCTGCTGCTGCCCGCATCCTCGAGCAGCCTCTCCACCAGCCCCCTGTAAGGCTGTAACATTAGACCGTAGCTTTCTGCCTCTTAGTGTATCTTTCCACGCCTCCAAGGCAAGATTTATAAATCTACTCCTGCAGCCTACTACCGACGCTCTGAACCCGATGATTACGGAGGGTGATGAACTGTTGATGAACCCTGATTACCCGAGGGTGGCCGCTCCGCCGTAGGGTGGTCGGGGGGATGCCAGCCGCGATGAACCCATCCGTGGCTGATACAGAAAGATCGCTTCGAGACATGACGCTACGGATGGGAGGAACGGCGCCTTCTCCACTATGTACTCTACTAGGAC
>QMRZ01000171.1 GCA_003649495.1 Thermoprotei archaeon
TCGACTACGTCACGGGCGCCGTCTACCCGTACTTCACGGCTGAGGAGATATACTCGATGATACCCGAGCTCGAGGAGCTGGCGGTGGTGACGGCGGAGACGCTCTTCAACATCTTCAGCGAGGATATGACGCCCAGCCACTGGTCCAGGCTGGCCGAGAGGGTTGCACAGGTATTTGAGAGGGAGGGGCCGAGGGGTGTGATAGTCGCCCACGGCACTGACACGATGGGCTACACCGCCGCCGCCCTCGCGTTCGCGCTCCGGAGGCTCCCAGGCCCCGTGATACTGGTGGGCGCTCAGCGCTCCTCCGACAGGCCGTCGAGCGACGCCGCCACTAACGTCCTGGCCGCGGCGATCACAGCGCTGAAAGCCCCCTTCGCCGAGTCCGTAGTCGTGATGCACGCAGGCCTGAACGACACGGAGTTCTACGTCCACAGGGGGGTTAAGGTGAGGAAGATGCACACCAGCAGGAGGGATGCCTTCAGGAGCGTTAACGCGATACCCCTGGCCAAGGTCCTGCTCCCCTCCAGGGAGTTCAGGCTATTCGCCCGGAGGTACATCCCCCGCTCGGGGGAGGGAGTGGTGCTGGAGAACGGGTTTGACGAGAAGACCGCGCTGATCAAGTTTTACCCGGGCATGAAGCCAGACATCCTGGACTTCCTTGTGGATAAGGGCTACCACGGCGTCGTCATCGAGGGCTCAGGCCTGGGCCACGTCGCCACTAGGCTCATACCATCTGTGAGGAGGGCTGTGGAGGAGGGCGTGGCAGTAGTCATAGCATCCCAGTGCCTGTGGGGCAGGGTTAACATGAACGTCTACAGGACTGGCGTGGAGCTCCTCAAGGCTGGCGCCATACCGGCTGAGGACATGCTGCCCGAGACGGCCTATGTCAAGCTCTCGTGGATCCTGGCCAGGACTCGGGATCTAGGGGAGGTGAGGAAGCTCTTCCTCACCAACATCGCCTACGAGATAGATGAGAGGAGCGAGGAGTGGTACTACCCCCCGCTGAACTACTTCGAAGCCGGCATAAGCCGTTGATTGATCAGCTCCGCCAAAACTCCTCACCACTCGGTCACTGGCGGTCTCATCCTCCTCAATGCCTCTAGCTATCAGCTATAAAAGCGTGCGCGGGGGAGGCTGTAAGTTTTAAGCTCCTCCCCGGTGTAGGGAGTGGATGCCTGGGAGGGAGATTAGGGTAGGGCTTGAGATTCACCAGATGCTAGATACCCGGGGGAAGCTCTTCTGTAGCTGCCCCCCCGTCATAAGGCGCGACGAGCCACACGCGAAGTTCAGGAGGTGGCTGAGGCTCGCTAGGAGCGAGCTGGGGGAGCTCGACCCCGCTGCCCTCTTCGAGTACATGAAGGGTAGGAGCTTCCTGTACGAGGCGTACATGGACACTGTATGCCTCGTGGAGATGGATGAGGAGCCGCCTCACCCGCTTAATAGTGAGGCTCTCGAGATAGCGCTCACGATATGCCTGATGCTGAACTGCAAGGTGGTGGACGAGGTACACGTCATGAGGAAGATAGTAATAGACGGCTCGAACACGACGGGCTTCCAGCGCACTGCCCTCATAGGATTCGACGGCTACGTGGAGGTCAATGGGAGGAGGATACCCATAAACACGGTGTGCCTAGAGGAGGATGCCGCTAGGAAGGTGGGCGAGGGGCGCCGCGAGGTGGTCTACAGGCTTGATAGGCTGGGGATCCCGCTGGTGGAGATCGCTACGGGGCCGGTGATCTCCAGCCCGGAGGAGGCTGGGCTGGTGGCGCTTAGGATAGGCCAGCTGCTGCGGATGACTGGGAGGGTGAAGAGGGGGTTGGGGACCATCAGGCAGGACTTAAACGTCTCGGTGGCCGGAGGCGCCAGAGTCGAGATAAAGGGCGTCCAGGAGCTCGAGCTCATACCGAAGATAGTGGAGCTGGAGGCGAGGAGGCAGGAGGCGCTGCTGGAGATAAGGGATGAGCTCAGGCGTAGGGGCGTCAGGAGCGAGGACATAGCCGTGAAGCCGGTGGACGTCACCGACGTGTTCAGGGACACTAACTGCCGCATCGCGAAGAGAGCGTTGAGGAGGGGGGGCGTTGCCGTGGCGCTCAGGCTGCCCGGCTTTAAGGGCCTGCTAGGCCGCGAGATACAGCCGGGCAGGCGGCTGGGGACGGAGATGGCTGAGAGGGCGCGCTACTGGGCTGAGGTGGGCGGCATATTCCACAGCGATGAGCTGCCAGCCTACGGGATATCAGCAGAGGAGGTTAGGGAGGTGGCGGAGGCCCTGGGCTGCGGGGATCAGGACGCCTTCGTCCTCGTGTTCGAGGATAGGCGGAAGGCGCTGAGAGCTATAGAGGCCGTGGCCGAGAGGGCGAGGGAGGCTGTGATGGGAGTCCCCGAGGAGACTAGGGCTGCCAACCCGGACGGCACGACGAGGTTCATGAGGCCCATGCCTGGTAAGGCGCGCATGTACCCGGAGACCGACATAAGGCCTCTCAGGATTACTCGAGAGCTGCTGGAGAGGCTGAGGGAGAAGCTGCCCGAGCCACCCGAGGCCAAGTACGAGAAGCTGGTGAAGGTCTATGGGCTTAGCCCGGAGATGGCTAGGCGGATTCTATGGTCCTACAGGCTCGATCTCTTTGAGAGGCTGGTGGAGGAGGTGAAGGCCCCGCCCACGCTCGCTGCCTCCACGCTCGAGAACACGCTGGTGGAGCTGAGGAGGGAGGGGGTCCCCGTCCATAACCTGACCGACGAGCACTTCCTGGAGCTGTTCGAGCTCGTGAGGAGGGGGGAGCTCGTCAAGGAGGCCATACCCCTGGTCCTGAGGCACCTCGCCGAGAACCCCTCAGCTAGGGCGCGCGACGCAGTTAAGGCGCTCGGCTTAACTCCCATGAGCGCTGAGGAGGCCAGGGCAGTCGTGAGGGAGGTCTTGAATAGGATGCGCAGGCTCGTGGAGGAGAGGGGTGAGGCGGCCTTTGGCCCCGTGATGGGCGCCGTCATGAGGAAGTTGAGGGGGAGGGTGGATGGAGCGGTTGTGAGCAGGCTTGTTAGGGAGGAGCTCAGGAAGATACTCGAGAGCTCCTGAGTTGCCTGAGCTTGACGGCCACCTTTCTTATCACAGCAGTCTTCGGCTCATCTGTCAACACGAACACCCTCCCCCTCCCCTCAAACCACGTTGATGGATGCCTAGCCTCTAAGTCGACCTCAACCTGGTAGCCCGCTGCCCTAGCGGCTCTAGCCACCTCCTCCGCGCTCGGCCCCTCCACCGCGAGGTGCTTGGGGACCCTCCTCCCCTCCTCCCTGCTCCTCCTGGCATCGAAGTACAGGGGCCACAGTACCACGCGCCTCGGCTCCTCACCTAGCCTGCTCCCCACACGGCTCCAGGAGCTAACTCGTTTTAAGTTTAGCCATCCCCCAGCCACGTGATACTCCATTTGACATGATGAAGGCCTTCCAGCGGCGTGCAGCGGGTGATCTAGCGGACGAGCACGTTCAGACCGGTATCCTATACAAGATGTGTGGAGCTCGCTACGGGTGAGGAGAGAGCTGGCCAGGCGACCTGCTCTTTCAAATGAGGCAGCTTACTCGGGGGCGAGCTTCTCGGCTACTCTCCTCCAGGTGGGGTGTGAGGAGAGGATATAAAAGGGAGGCTAA
>QMRZ01000172.1 GCA_003649495.1 Thermoprotei archaeon
ATAATGAGGTGCCCGGGCAAGCTGCCCAGGGGGCTGAGGGTGAGAGGCTACGCGCAGCACGCCGACATAGTGCCCACGATCCTTGAGCTAGCAGGCATCTCAGTCAGCCACAGGTTCGACGGCACGAGCCTCCTCAGCTTGATCAGGGGGGAGTGGGGCAGGGAGTTCGCGGTGTGTGAGACGTGGGGCGAGAGGTGCATAGTAAGGGGGGAGTGGAAGCTGATAGTGCACTACGAGGCTGAGCTCAAGGCGTTGCCTGAGGTGTTCCCCCAGCCCTACAGGCTCCGGGAGTACGCCCTCAAGTGGCCCCTCAAGACACTGCTTGAGAGAGTCCGGGTGAAGGGCGGGGTGGGCTACGAGCTCTACAACTTAAGGGAGGACCCGATGGAGACCGTGAACCTGGCGGAGGAGGAGGGGGATGTGCTAGGGGAGCTCAAGGCGCTGCTGGATGAGTGGATCGGCGAGCGCGTGGGAGAGGGCGAGGATCCAATGCTTCACTTGGAGCGCTACACTCAGCCACAGCCCATCGACTACCAGAGGCTCTGAGGTGCCAGGCCTCTCGGGAGGCTGTGGACCGCCGCAGCGAATAAGTAGCTGAGTCTACATGCAGCGTGCGTGAGCAGGAAGGTGCTGTTAGCATGGCCAGCTGGCGGAGAGGAGCTGGCAGTGTTTAAGGGCAGGCTGGAGGGGCTCGCCGAGCTCACGTGCTTAAAGAGCCGCGCCGAACTACTCAGAGAGATCAGAGATGCTGAGGTAGTGGTGTCGAGCAGGCTACCTGATGAAGCTATCCTGGCGGCGGAGAAGCTGCGCTTCATACAAGCGGTCTCCGCTGGCGTGGACTCCTTTAACTTCGAGCTGTTGAGGGAGAGGGGCATTATGCTGGCATCGGCTAAGGGCTGTAATGCCCGTGCCGTGGCTGAGCACGCATTGGCGTTGCTCCTCGCCCTGGCTAAGAGAGTCACGTACTTGGACAGGGAGGTTAAAGCTGGCAGGTGGGTGCCCTGGACTGGCGAGACGTACCTGGAGGACCTTGAGGGGAAGACGGTCGGCATCATAGGGTA
This sequence comes from Thermoprotei archaeon, assembly GCA_003649495.1. Classification (GTDB taxonomy): domain Archaea; phylum Thermoproteota; class Thermoprotei; order Thermofilales; family Thermofilaceae; genus B17-G15. The sequence continues at coordinate 1,062 of QMRZ01000172.1, forward strand.
CGGGCGTATTGGCCGTGAGCTGGCTAGAATGTGTAAATGCCTGGGCATGAGGGTAATGGCCGTTAAGAGGAGGCCGCCGGAGGAGGGGAGGGACGAGTACGCGGACTTCGTGGGAGGGCCTGGGGATCTAGAGCGCGTGCTCTCATCATCGGACTACGTCGTGGTGGCCCTGCCGCTAACGCCTGAGACTGAGGGACTAATAGGCGAGGATGAGCTCAGAGCAATGAAGAGGAGCGCCTACCTGATTAACGTCGGCAGGGGTCCCGTGATCAGGGAGGAGGCCCTATACAGGGCGTTGAGGGAGGGCTGGATAGCTGGCGCGGCCATCGACGTCTGGTGGGAGTACCCGCCGAGCTCCAACGCGCCGTCCAGGCTGGGCGTGCACAGGCTGGAGAACGTCGTAGCGACGCCGCATAAGGCTGGCTGGACCAGGAGGGCTAGGCTTAGGTGCCTCAAGTTCGCGGCCGAGAACGTCAGGAGGTACCTGCTGGGCGAGGAGCCGCTGAACGTAGTCAACTATGATAACCCGTATTAACGGCTCCATAGTCGCCACTGCCCGCTAACAACCAAGCCGAGACTGCCCTGATGGACTGGAACTCGAGCAGCGGCCTCTCGAGGCTGGAGCGAGGCTTTTTAAAATGCAGCGCACCTAGCTGAGCGGTGAAGGATAGGATCCTGAGGCTGGCGAGGGAGGTCGCTAGGAGCCCTAAGGAGCGCGAGCACGCGGTCGTGGTCTTCGAGGATGGGAGTGAGGCATGGGTGAGGGGCTCGTGGGGGGCGGCGGCCATCCCCCTCTACTCGCCAGCTCATGGGAGGGCGGTTGCGGTGATCCACACTCACCCGGTCCCCAGAGAGACGCCCTCGCTCGCTGACCTGAGGACTCTCCTCACGATGAGCAGAATGGTGGTCCCCGCCTACCTAGCCACGGTGTACAGGGTGGATGGGGAGGCATTAGTGACGCTCTACACGGCCACTCGCGCGCTATCTCCCCCCGAGGCTGAGGCCGTGCTGCTGAGCGCCCTGGAGTACGAGAGGCTCCAGCTCGAGACGGGCTTCGACAGGCTTGCATCCGAGAAGCAGGCTCGCGAGCAGCATGAACTGCTGAAGTTCGTGGGCATTACAGTCGAGAGGTATAGACTGAGGCTCTAGCCCTATGCCACTAGGCCCGCACCTGTGACGATGTTCTACACTGCGGGTGCGCAATTCTCCAGCTCATAAGACCCGAGGCCAAATCCGCCAATATAATCTGGGCTTTAGACGGGGTCTATGGGGAGGAGATCCCGCTAAGTTACAGGCTCATCGGCTATGCCCGCAGCTTAGGGTTACAATTCAGTAAAGAGCCTTTAACCTCGATAATCTCAGGGCACAACTTCATTAGGGTAGGCGGGGCACAGCACTAGCGATAGCCCGCGTGCCCCTAACCCTTGGGGTAAGGCAGATGAGGTTTTGAGGACGCCTTCCTCACCGAGACGGGCTTGAGCGTGGCGTGCAATAGGGCCGCGCGCCTTAAATAATTGGCGAATTACGTAGCAATAGGGATTGAGCAGGTGGCTAGAGTACTGGTTCCGAAGAAGGTGCTGGAAGACCTCGTTGAAAAGAAGGTTAAGTACTTGAAAGGAGGCAAGCTGAGGCTCGGGAGATGGATATTAAAAAAGAGGGCGGGTGTCCTAATTGGTAGTGAGGGTAAAGCTGAGGGTGAAGGCGAGGGGCTCAGGGAAGTCTGAGGAGCTCGTAGTGCTCGTCAATGGCAGCGCTGAAAGCCCAAGGCCTTGCCTCGTCGTCGATCCGAGTATCGCGGAGAAGCTGGGGCTCTGGCCTCTCAGGGAGGCCGAGATCTACTATGTTGAGGAGGCTTCAACCACCTCTAGCGCCCTTTTGCTGAGAGACGCCGTCGTCCTGGAGCTCGTGGGGGAGGGGGGCGAGGTATTGTCTAGCATAGTCGCTGACCTGGCCGTTCAGGAAGGCCTGACAGAGCCTCTCATAACCGACGTCACAATAGATGAGCTGGGCATACAGGTGTTAAGCTTCGGGAGGGGGCTCTGGAGACATAAGGCGGATAGGCCTGGAGTAGTTCGGAGAAGCGCTAGGCGTAGGCAGGATCCGCGTTAAGGGGCATACTCCTTATTTTCCAGCGTGTAAGGGCGTATAACGTGAGGAGGCCTAAGCTCATCATGATCTCACACACTCACTGGGATAGGGAGTGGTACTATACGTTCGACAAGTTCCGCTACAGGCTTGTCAGGTGCCTAGACGCGGTGCTGGATATACTTTCGCGGGACAGGAGGTTCCACTCATTCACGCTCGACGGGCAGGTCGCGCCGCTCGACGACTACCTGGAGCTCAGGCCCGAGAGGGCTGAGGAGGTCAGGAGGCGTGTGAGGGAGGGGCGCCTGATCATAGGCCCATGGTACGTGCAGCCCGACGAGTTCCTGGTTGGGGAGGAGTCGCTTGTGAGGAATCTGCTCTACGGGCGGCTCAGGGGCTCTGAGTACGGCCGGGTGATGCGGGTGGGCTACCTGCCCGACACCTTCGGCCACACAGCCCAGCTGCCCCAGATACTGAGGGGCTTCAACAT
>QMRZ01000173.1 GCA_003649495.1 Thermoprotei archaeon
ATTAAAGTCGGTATGGTGCCCAAGGTGTTGCCAGCCATGAGCACTCCATAGTACCTTGGATCGCCTGCGGCGACTCCCAGCAGGTTCAGAAGTAGGGGGACGGTATACATCTCCTTCTTCCTCAGGACTAGCAAGGGCCAAAGGAAGTCGTTCCAGCTGGCTATAAAGGTGGTTACGCCGAGGACTATCCATGCGGGTTTGCAGAGTGGGAACACTACCCTGAAGAGGACCTCCAGCTCTGTACATCCATCCACCCTTGCAGCATCCAGCAGGTCGTCCGGTATGGTCAGCATGAACTGCCTCATGAGGAATATCCCAAAGGGGCTCACCATGCTTGGTATTATGACGGCCCAGTAGGTATTCAGGAGGCCTAGGCTGGCGATCAGCTTATAGTTCGGTATTATGGTGACGAAGAACGGTATCATCTGCATGGCCAGTACCAGCATGAAAAGCACATCCCTCCCCTTGAACTCAAGCTTAGCTAGTACGTAGCCCGCTAGGGTGCTCGTGAATATCACTAGGATCGTGGTTAGGGAGGCTATCACTAAGCTGTTAATGTAGGCATTCAGGAAGGGGAACTCTGTCACTAGGAACACGTAGTTGTACACGTACAGGCTCCGGGGGAGGATCCTTATCGGCAGCGTGAGTATCTCCTCGGTGGTCTTGAAGGAGGAGAGGACCATCCACGCATATGGGAACCAGTAGGCCAGCGCAACGATCGCCAACAGGGCGTACACGAGCAGCTTGAAGCCCCTCATCTCCTCACCCCCAGTACGCTCCACTCCTCCTCAGCACCTTTATCTCTAGGATAGTCAGCGCGAATATTATTGCGAACAATATGTTCACCATAGCCGCCGCCTTGCCCATGTTCATGTACATGAAGGCCATGAAGTACATGTACAGCACTAGTGTGAGGGTGCTGTCGGCTGGCCCCCCCATAGTCATTACGTAAGGCTCAGTGAATATCTGTAACGCCCCTATAGTCACTAGGATTAATACTAACAGTATGACGGGCCTCAGCAGGGGCAGTGTGACGTACCTGAACTTATCCCACGCGCTAGCTCCATCGACTGATGCTGCATCGTAGTAATCCTGTGGTATCTGCTGCAGGCCAGCTAGGAAGAGTAGCGCTATGTAGCCCAGGTGCTTCCAGACTATGTGTATCAGTATCGCTGGAAGTGCCTGGCTTGGGCTCCTGAGCCACGGCTGGGGCGGAAGCCCGAGCCTACGCAGAACCTCGTTAAAGAGCCCGTAGAATGGATGGTACAGGCCAGCCTGCCATATTAGGGCCAGCGCCACGCCCGCGGTTATGTAGGGCGCGAAGGTCGACATTCTGAAGAACGTTATCCCCCTAACCCTCTGGTTCAGGAGGAGGGCTAAGCCTAGGCCTAAGCCTATTATTACGGGCACGCCCAGCGCGTAGTACGCCATGTTCCTGAGCGCAGTCCAGAACCTCTCGTCTTCTAAGAGCAGGCTCCTGTAGTTCTCCAGGTACACGAACTTAGCCTTATAGAGGGGCTCCAGCCCCGTCCAGTATAGGAAGCTTATATACACGTTAAGAGCAAACGGGTAAAGCCAGAAGACTACTATGTGTGCCACTATGGGTAGTAACAAGATATATGGAGTCAGCTTATCTTGGCTCACAAGTGCTCACCTCACAAAAATCACAGGGTTGACCGATGCAGTAGAAACAATAGCGACGTCATAGTCAGCAGCTCCATCTTAAGTGCCTCCTTCATAGCCACTCCATGCCTGACAACGTAGTCTTCCCAGTCAGCTACCAGCTTGAAGGCGCGTGACGACTCATCGCCCAGCGCCACGCTCCCATAGTACTTCGAGAGCACCGCGCTCGCCTTCGCCACAGCCTCATCTAGTGCTGCCTTTGGAGGGGCCTTCCCATACTCCACGTTGCCCATCATCGTGAAGAGTATGCCCGCGATCTCGGCGAAGCCCCTGAGTGAGGGCACTATAGGCTTGGTGAAGTTAAGCGACTCGAAGAATGGCCTGTGAAGGGGGTTGTTTATGTAATCTGGATTCGCCCTGAGGTCGCTGAATCTCGAAGGCATTATCCCTATCTTGAAGAAGTACTGAGCGAGAGGTGAGGCCTCGCCCTCCCGCCTCGGCGTGTTAAGCCAGTGCACTAGCTCCCACGCCTCCTTCTTATGCTCAGATGTGCTAGCCACTCCCATTAGGTAGATGTGCGCTATCGTAACCCTCTTACCCCCGACCTTCGGGGGTAAGTATGTGGCCAGGTGCGTAAAGTTCTCCCCCATTGCTGGCTCGAGGTCGTTCCTCCAGGGCAGCTCCTGCAGGGTCATCGCAGCCTTCTCAAGCCTGAAGGCCTCTGTAGCCCCCCACTTCACGTCAGTGACACGATGCTTGGATATCATATCATGGATTAATGAGAGGGCGTACACGCCCTCAGAGCTGTTTATGAGCAGCCTGGTGAAGTCGTCTGAGAGAAACTTGCCGCCAGCAGAGTAGAATATCTGGAGGAAGATGAGGAAGTCATAGGCTATGTTCTCCGACGCGAATAGCGCAAAGCCCTCCTGCACTATGTTCCCACTCGCATCGTACTTGGTCAGATTCTTCGCGTACTTGATGACCTCCTCCCACGTCTCGGGAGGCCTGGTAAGCCCAGCCTCCTCAAATAACTTCTTGTTATACCAGAGGCATACAGGATCAAACTCCGTAGGATAGCCCCATATCTTCCCCTTATAGCTCACCGCCTCTATAGCACCCTCAGGGTAGTTAGCCTTGATATCCTTGATCACGTAGTCGGGAGGCTCGTCGAGGATCCCAGCTTCCACGTACTCCGCCAGTGCATAGGGCATGAAGTGGAGGACATCAGGCAGCGTGCCCGACTGAGCCATTGAGAGTATCATCACCTCCCGCTGTTCAGCTGGGACTAGCACTATCTCCACTTTGATGTTCGGATGTTCCTGTTCAAATCCACTTATTATCTCCTTGAGAGTTTCACTCATCTCAACGCCTCCCCATGCCAGGACCTTCAGAGTTATTATTGTAGAGGGCAGGTACACGTAGTAATAGTAATAATAGGCGCCGAAGCCACCAGCTATTATAACGAGTATTAGTAACAACAATGCAAGCTTGGACAATGCGCTTCTCCTCATCGAGTGAGGGCCTTAAGACAGTCTAAAAAGAATTGCTGCTGTAGCATAAATCAGTAATGATCTCATAGGAATTATGGAAGTCTAACTCAATTGAAAGCTAACTAGTACATTGATGACTGCTAAGGTATAATACTGTGTAGCGGTAAAGAGTTGGTAGCGAGGCTGGTAGAATGCAGGAAGAGAGCGAGCTCGAGCTATTCCCGCGTGACGTTCCTAGCGAGCTCAGGAACCTACCGGCTGGAGAGGAGGTGATGGTAGTAATTACTCTCCTTAACTCTGAGTTAAGTACGCGGGGGCTTACGTAGCGCTAACTAACAAGCGGCTAATGGCGCGCGTCGGGAGCCGTATTGAGGAGATCCCCCTTCCTTCATGGCTAGGGCTTTCACCAGGACCCACGTTAACACGTACGTCCTGGTGGTTGAGGCTAATGGCGCGTTGAGGAGTGTGGCTGTATTCAGCCGAGGAG
>QMRZ01000174.1 GCA_003649495.1 Thermoprotei archaeon
AGAACTATTTAATAATCTCTCGTGACACCGCGTACTTACACAGGGGGTGGCGCCTCAACAATCAGGCAGCATTCGATGATTTAGCTATGAAGCGATCTCCTTAAGCACGCTGCTAAGATCATGTGTGGGGAAAAGACTAAAGGGAGGTAGCGAGATAACTGGTTGAAGCCCGGTGGTGTAGCGGTAAGCATGCGGGGCTTTGGACCGAGCCGGCTGGGAAGAAAATAGAACCAGCCGGTACGGAAAGCGACCCCGAGGCCGGGGTTCAAATCCCCGCCGGGCTACCATTCTAACCTTCTAGTCAGTTAATTAAACTCCATGCCGGGGGAAGAGCTAAATCCTCAAGAGCCTTCTTATAGTGCCGCCCGGCGATGAGAGCCTCCCGCCCCCCCTGAGGGGTGAGGAGCTGGGCTGGCGTTGCCTTGAGCCGGGCTAGTCCTCCTGCGGCAGTGCGTCTATTAGCCGCTTTATCTCCGTTACGTACTCCTCTACTCTCCGGTAGACCCGCTCCGCATAGCTCCCTGTGAAGGCCCTGCTAGCTGGGATCCCCTCCCTCTCGTATCCATAGAAGGCAGGCCCTCTGACAGCTGCTAAGTCCGACACTAGTCTAGCTAGGTCCTCTACCTTCCCCCTAATTGGCTGGGGAAGCCTACCGCGATGCTCTAGGAGGGCGTCGCTCACGTCGTAGCTCCTCGGGTATTCTATCCCGAGAGCCCGCAGCAGGGCTTTAACTGCGAGCTCCAAGGCTTCCTGAGACCTCCTGGCGGCCATTGGGGGGTCACCCTCAGTTAGTGCCAGCTGGGCCTCCCTGAGACACCTGGCCGCGCGCTGAGCGTAATCCCGAGCCATCTCTAAGTTCCTCAAAGCTCTATCACCTCGCCGAACTTCGCATCCGGCTTTAAGACCCAGTACCAGCCTCCCCTCCCCCTGACTCGTTTAGCGCCTAACGCTCTAAGCCTCCTCTTAAGCTCCTCTAGCTCCCTGGCTAGGAAGCCCTCGCCTCGCCACGCGCCACGGAGCCGAAGACTGCAACTGACACTGGTCGGCTCCCAAACTCCTCCTCGAGGATCTCCAAGTAGCGCGCTAGCAGGGGCCTGACGTCCTCTAAGCCGTAGCCGGGCGCCAAGGCGTGCACCACGCTAACGTGGTGAGAGAGCTTATAAACGTGTGATCTCGAGAGGTGGCCAGCCTTAAATCCCCTCACGCACTAGTAAGTTGTGGCTGAGAAGAGCGTGAGGGAGGCCCTGTGGTACGAGAGGCTGGGGGATGGGAGGGTCAGGTGCCTACTCTGTCCTTGGCGCTGCATCCTCGAGCCTGGGCAGGCGGGCGTCTGCGGCGTCAGGAAGTGTGAGGACGGCAGGCTTGTCACGCTGATATACGGGCTCGTGACATCCGTCGCCATAGACCCCATCGAGAAGAAGCCCCTCTTCCACTTCTACCCCGGAGCCCCCATACTCAGCATAAGCACAGTGGGCTGCAACTTCAAGTGCCCCTGGTGCCAGAACTGGCACATATCCCAGGCTAAGCCGGGGGAGGTGGCGGCGGACTACATAGAGCCTGAGAGAATAGTGGCGCTCATGAAGGAGTACGAGGTCCCCTTCCTAGCCTTCACGTACAATGAGCCGATAATATGGTACGAGTACGTGATAGACACGGCGAGGCTCGCTAAGAAGAGTGGCGGCAAGGTGGTGCTAGTCACTAACGGCCACATAAACCCGGCGCCCCTCGAGGAGCTGGTGAAGTACGTGGATGCCGCTAACGTGGACGTGAAGGCCTTCAGCCAGGCCACGTACGCGAAGTACATCCACGGCAAGCTGGACGCAGTGCTGGAGGCCATCAAGATAATGAAGGACAGGGGAGTGCACGTGGAGACCACCTACCTCGTGATACCGGGGATTAACGATGGGGAGGAGGAGTTCCGCAAGATGGTGAGGTGGCACCTAGAGGAGCTGGGGCCTGACACGCCGCTCCACATATCCAGGTTCTACCCCGCGTACAAGTTCGCCGATAGGCCCTCCACACCGGTGGAGAAGCTAGCTAGGTTCTGGGAGCTCGCGAGGGGGGAGGGGCTGCACTACGTCTACGTGGGCAACGTGCCCGGCCACAGCGGCGCGTACACCTACTGCCCCAGCTGCGGGAAGCCCGTGATAAAGAGGATGGGCTTCGAGATATTCGAGTGGAACCTCACGGAGGACAACAGATGCAGGTTCTGTGGCGCTAGTGTGGCAGTGGTGGGGCACAGGTGGAGGGCTAGGACCCGGTGGCCCTTCCTATAGCTCACCGGGGTAGCGTGACGCCCCGCTGGCCCTGATACCTCCCGCGGTAGGGGACGGGCTCCCCCTCCACCCTGAAGAACACTATGTGCGCGAACCTGACCCCCCTCTTCAGCACGACGGGGAACGCGCCGCCGTGCACCTCCAGCGTTATCTGCCCCTCAAATCCGCTGTCTATCACCGTGGGGGGTATGCTGAGCCCCAGCCTGGCGAAGGTGCTCCTCAGCTCCACCAGGCCCGCCACGTCATCTGGCATCCTTATGTACTCCAGGGTCGAGACGAGTATCTTCATGTAGGGCTGCAGCACGAAGCTAGAGTCGAGCTTCAGCACCTTGTAGTACTCCCCGAGGTCAGCGCCATCCAGCTCCTCGGGGTCTAGGGGGGCTGGGTTGTTAAGCAGAACCGCCACTTCATCCCCTATCCTGAGGTCAACGCCGTTCTCCCTCACGAGGTCAGGGCTGAAGGGGCTGATCCTCAGCGCGCCCTCCTCTATGAGCTTCCTTATCTCGCTGCCCGAGAGCACGAGAGAGGCGTGGACAGCCAGCCTAATACGCTAACGTTTGCTATGTCAGCAGTATGTAGGCGCAGACCGCCACCAGCAGGATGCCGCCCACCAGCTCCATTAGGGCCAGGCTCCTCCCACTGCGCCACTTCTTGACCCTCCTGGCCGCTAAGCCCAGCAGGGTCACGGCAACCGCGATGGCGACCAGCGGTGCCACGAATATCGCGTTGTACAGCCCCAGGAGCAGGTACCTGATGCCCGGCTCGGGCAGCCTCGAGAGCGTGGCTGTGAACACCACGTAGGGCCCGCTCGAGCAGGGGAGCAGCGTGAAGCTGCACAGCGCTCCAAGGCCAGCGGCGCCGAGGGGGCCAGCCACCTTGTACAGCGCCTCCTCCGTTACGCGCTTAAGCCTGGAGGGCACGGGCGACCTGAACTCCCCCCTAAGGCTAGAGGCCACTGAGTAGGCGCCCACCACCAGCCCGGCAGCCGCGATGACCTTGACGAAGATGGGGGGGAGCGCGACGATTGCGACTGTGAGGCCCAAGCCCAGCAGGTAGTAGCAGGCGTACACAGCGGCTATGAAGGCTAGGGAGGAGGCCAGCGCCCTCCCCCTGCCAGCTAAGCTGAGAGTTATCAGGAGCAGGGCAGTGAACACGCTGAAGGTGCAGGGATTAACGCTGTCAGCGGCGGCTGTCGACACTAGGATTGGCAGCACCTCGCGCAGCGTGAGCGGCTTGGGGCCCGTGCCGGGCGAGGGGGCTAAGCCCCTGAGCCTAGCCTCGACGACTCGCTGCGCCGCCTGGATCACAGTTTCATTC
>QMRZ01000175.1 GCA_003649495.1 Thermoprotei archaeon
GCTGGCGCCCGGGAGAGGAGCCTGTTCGAGATAGGGGTCACGGGCGGGAGGCCCGACGGGGTCTACACGGCTGGGGAGGCGCAGGCGCTGATGGACCTCTACGGGGTCATGCCGGGGAGGAGCGTTGTCATAATAGGGTCGGGGGATGTGGGCCTGATAGTCGCCAGGAGGCTCGCGCTGGAGGGGGCCCAGGTCAAGGCGGTGGTCGAGATAATGCCCTACCCCGGGGGCTCCATGAGGAACGTCGTCACGTGCCTGCACGACTTCAGCATCCCGCTATACCTGAGGCACGCCGTGCTGAGGATCATGGGCGCGAGGAGGGTTGAGAAGGTCGTGGTAGCCAGGGTGGGTGAGGACCTGAGGCCAGTGCCCGGGACTGAGTTCGAGGTGGAGTGCGACACGGTGATAATCGCTGCAGGCCTCAGGCCTAACGTGAGGCTCCTGGAGGATGTGGGAGTCGCCATTGACCCCGCGACAGGAGGCCCCGTGGTGAACGAGTACCTGGAGACCAGCATCCCCGGGATCTTCGCCGCCGGCAATGCGCTCGTCATAAACGACCTCGTCGACTACGCCGTGGAGCAGGGCGAGCTAGCGGCGGAGGGAGCGCACACGTTCATCGAGAGGGGGATCCCCCGCGGGGGCTGGAAGCGCGTGGCCAGGGGGAGGAACGTGAGGCTGGCGGTCCCCCACTACGTCAGCGGGGAGAGGGATGTCGTGATATACGCGAGGGTGAGGCGGCCCGAGCGGAGAGTGGTGGTACAAGTGCCGGAGGCCGGGTGGAGGCTGCCCCAGATGGGCGTGAGGCCGCCCGAGATGCTGAGGCTCGAGCTAACCCGCGAGCTCCTGGCGAGGGCCGCGGGAGGAGCCATAACGCTGGAGGTGAAGCCGCTTGAGTGAGCGCGAGCTCACCTGCATCATATGTCCAGCCGCCTGCACGCTCCGCGTAACCGTCACCCCCGACGGGAGGCTGGAGGTTAGGGGCGCTGGCTGCAGGAGGGGAGTCGAGTACGCGAGGCTTGAGGTCCTAGAGCCGAGGAGAGTGGTAGTGACAGTCGTCAAGGTGAGGAACGGCGAGCTCCCAGTAGTATCCGTCAAGACCAGCAGGCCAGTGCCAAAGAACCTCATACGCGAGATCATGAGAGCCACGGCCGAGCTAGAGCTGGAGGCCCCGGTGGAGATGGGGCAGGTGGTCGCCAGGGATATCTGTGGGGTGGACTTAATTGCGACCAGGAGAGTTAGGCATGTCAAGGACATTAACTAATCTACTAAAGCATGCTATGAGCATGTATCATAATGCCGAACACATTAAAGCCATCCTCAAATTATATGTCATATACATGACTGAAAATGTTAATGCCGGAATATTGTATGCTGATAACATGTATTATTGTGGGAGGATGGCTTTAAATAGCTGAAATTCACCCCGGGGTGAATTTGAGGCTCGAACCGAGACTATAACATTATAAGGATATTATAGGAGACGAAGCTCCTGCTACTACAGCTGCTCGGGAATCACAGCGCTGCCTAGCGGGAGCTCGCCAGCACTCCGACAGGTCCTCTCCAGTGAGGGCCGCTAACTTCCAGTAAGCTCCCCTAGGGGATTACCACTATGTCTAGGCCCTCCTCCCTCAATCGCTTCTTTAGGCGCACATCAAAGCTCGCCAATCTACACTTCTCGCTCAACGCCAGCGTGACGTAGAGCGAGTCGTAGACAGTGATACCGAGCTTCACTGCATTATCCAGGGCCTCCTCGAGGATCTCCCCCGCCTTACAGATCCTCGAGACCGCGTTAGCTATCAGCGGCCTAATGCTGTCCCTAAGCGTGGGGTAACTGTCCTCGGGGATCCTCTTCAGCAGGTACACGTGCCTCCACAGGGCGTTCGCAACCTCCACGAAGGCTAGGTCTAGGGTCGCCAGCATGCCCGAGTATCTCCTGAGGAACCTCGAGGCCCTCCCGTGAAACTCGTCCTTAATTATAATGCTGGCGAACACGCTTGAGTCCGCAACGTAGGCTAGCTCCGCCACCCCTCCTCCCTGAACTCCCTGATACTCTTCCAGGCTGGCTCGCTAGACTCCGGAACCCCCCTGAGCACCCTCTCCACGGCCTCGAGAGTCCTCGCGAGCTCCAGCTCCTTCACCCTCCGCTCGATGAACTCCTCTATCTCCCTCCTCCAGTCAACCTCCTTAAACTCCCTCATCTTCTCCCTGAGGTCACGCCTAATCCTCACGCTTAGCACGGCGCTCCTCATGCCGGGAAAGTGTATACATAAAGCGTATATGCTTTTCGCTTGAATATGTGTATACAGCCTAGCCCTGCGAGGCCCTCTCCTCCAGGATCCTGAGGAGCTCTGCGTCAACCCTCCTGTGCTGGGCGAAGTGTAGGTTGGGGTCCCTGGCCAGCGTGTAGAGCCAGTAGGCCGCGAAGAGGCCCAGGGTTATCAGGGTTAGTATCAGGTAGAGCGCCGTGCTCCTACTCGGGATCACGCGCTCAAACCTCAGCTCCCTCCCCACGAGCTGGCTGACAGCCCCGTAGAACCTAGCCTCCAGCATCTCGTGCCTCCTGAAGTCCTCATTCAGGAAGTGGAAGACGTAGAAGCCCAGGAACGGTATGATCCACGACAGGACAGCCCACACCACCGCGTCCCTCTCGCTAATCTCCTCCATCTCCTCCAGCACCCTCCTCAGCTGGTAATTCGACTCTCCCCCCAGCGCGGCGGCCACGTTCTCGCAGAGCCTCCTAGCCCTGATGAAGTGCCTGTTACGCCTCCTGATGAGCTTGTAGACGACGTATATCCCGAGGCCCGCGGCCGCGAGGCCTATGAGGCTGGACAGGACCATGCTGGATACCAGCGCGAGCGCGGCGCCCAGCGGCCTCCGCCTCGCGAAGCCGAGCGCGGCGAAGCCGATGATGTAGATGGCGAGGCTCACGAAGCCCATCACGACGGGCGCCACCGCCAGCCCCTCCGAGACCCGCTCGTCGACCTCCTCAGCCTCCTCGACCAACTCCCTAATCCTAGCGATGTGATAATCGATATCCACGGTTAGATAGCGTCCCACAGCTGATAAGGGTTATCCCCCCTCGCCCCCTCCCGCCTCAGCGAGCTGGCCAGCGTACCTGTCGAGCAGGTAGTACACGAGGCCCAGGTTGGGGCTCCGCCTAGTCACGAGGCAGAGGATCTTGTCGCCCAGGCCCCTTAGCAGGACGCGCCGCCCATCATCCAGCTCGACCATCACCTCGCTGACGCCCGCGGAGAAGTGCTGCTTGAAGGCCTCGTCACAGCCCGCCACGACAGCCGCCCCCAGCGCCGCCACAAGGTCGTCGAGCTCTGATGGGTTGGACGCGGCCACCACCACGCCGTCCTGCGTAGCCACGACCGCCCTCTCCAGCTCGCCCATGCTCTTCCTCACGAGCTCGGCCAGCATCTCCTCGAGCCTCACCTCGCCACCACCCTGTACAGCCCGTTCTCCTGGGGCAGGACCTCCAGAGTCACACCCTCCAGCTTAGCCCTAAGCTCCACGAGCCTCCCCGCCTCCTCCATGACCCTCGCTGCCTGAACAGCGTACACGGCGAGCCC
>QMRZ01000176.1 GCA_003649495.1 Thermoprotei archaeon
CCCCCTCCCTCAGCAACGCCTTGATCCTCCCCATACTGGGGCTCACAGCCGAGTAGCGGCTGAGGCTCCGCTTTAGCGGGACCCTCACGGCCCAGGGAGTGTGACGCGCAACATCGCCCTCGAGCAACGCCTCATCGCCCGCCACTAGTATCAGCGGCTTACTGTAGTGGCCAGCGACGTACGCGTTAAGGAGAAACTCGCTCGCCTCGACGCCGTTCACGTAGACGCTCCTGAGGACTCTGCCGCTGTAGGTATGGTCGAAGACGGCGCCCCGAGTGCCAAACTTAGCGTGATAGCCCAGGAAGAGCACGGCGTCTGCCTCCTCAACTCCGGCCACCATGCTGAGAGGACGGGGGAAGCCGCGCACGAGCTCCACGTGCTCAGGGAGCCCCTCAACATCCAGGTTCACCATTGCCCCATGGGAGTCAGCCACGATGACCTCCTCGAACCCCTGCGCCTTAAGCTCCTCAGCCGCTACGGCTACTAGGGCGGTGGCTATCCTCCTCGCCTCATCAAATAGCGGCCTGCCCGGCGCCAAGTGATCACGCGAGACTATATGTGGCATCCCCTCCAAGTCAACGGACACGTAAGCCTTCATCGCTTACCGCGGCGCACCGCCGCTAATATCGGTGGCGGCAGTGCAGATTAATGCCCCTGGGGACATTAGTGTGGGCTGAGATGGATGCGCCTGTTTCCTGTGTGTGTAGTCCCGGCCCTCATGGCGGCGCTAGTGATCGCGGAGGTCCCGACTCCGCTACTGCTAGACGTGGACGGCGACCTGGGAATCACGGCGGTTTACCCGCTGGAGGTTAAGTACGGCAGCTGGGCCCGAGCCGTATTCAGGGTCACTGCCTTCAGGGAGCTGACCGTGCTTAAGCTCAGGGTGAGGCTAATCCTCGTCTACGAGAGGGGGAGCGCGGTACTCGCGGATAGAGTATTGCTCGAGAACGAGTCCATGGCCGCGGGGGAGAGGCGCGACGCTGCCCTCAGGTTCCGGGCCTCGATCCCCACAGCCACTGTCGAGCCCTTCATTGAGATGCGCTTAACGCTGGAGTACGCCGTGAATGGGAGCACTAGGCACATCGAGTATAAGGCTCCCATAGCTCTCGTACCCCGCCAGACCTATGCGGAGCTGCGGAGGCAGCTGGAGGAGGCCAGGCGGAACGCGTCGCTGGTGGATGAGCTGGTGAAGGAGTTAGAGAGCCTTAAGCTCAGGCTAGCTAACGAGAGCGGCAGGTGCAGCGCTCTGAGCGAGCAGCTGGAGGCGTTAAGCGCTGAGGCGGCCTCGCTCAGGGAGGAGGTCGGCAACCTGCGCGCTGAGGCCGCCCTGCTGAGGGATAGGATCTCAAGGCTGGAGGAGGAGAATAGGAGGCTGAGGGCTGAGAACTCCGCCCTAAGGGAGGAGCGGAGCGGCCTATCCTCGAAGCTAGCCAGCATGCAGGACAGTTACGAGCTGCTCATAGCTCAGATGAGCGAGCTCAGGAAGGAGTGCGAGAGGCTTGCAGCGGAATCCTCCGCCCTGAAGATAGCCCTGGCAGTGGCCGCCGTCCTAGCCTCAGCCCTATCATGCATCCTAGCGTACCAGTGGGTTAAGCGCCGAGCCGGGAGGCGGGAGGCTAGCGCCGTGGAGTCGTCCACAGAGCCGCCCAGCAATCCCCATTACCATCCCAGCTGCCTCCTAATCATCGATTAGCTGATCACCAGTGCGGCAAGGATTTGAGGGGCGCGCACGTATTAGTGGGCGTGGGCGGGGAGTTTAGGGTAGTCCTGATAGGGGCTGGCAGCCTGACATTCACTCCTTCTCTGCTGAAGGGGCTGGCGGGGAGCGAGCTGGCCGAGAGGGGGCTGACGGTGGCGCTCGTCGACATAGACCCCGAGGCGCTGGACGTGATGTACGGCGTGGGGGTGAGGATAGCTGAGCAACTCCGCAGGGGTCGCATGAGGGTTGAGAAGCACCTGGATAGGAGGAGGGCCCTCGAGGGGGCGGACTTCGTGATAGTCACCATAGGGGTGGGAGGAGTGAGGGCTACGCACCTGGACGTGGAGGTGCCGCGGCGCTACGGCATTGAGCAGACCGTCGGCGACACAGTGGGTCCGGGCGGCGTGATGCGCGCATTGAGGCACGTGCCAGCCCTGCTGGAGATAGCCAGGGACGTCGAGGACCTGTGTCCCGGCGCGTACCTGTTCAACTACTCGAACCCCCTCACACCCCTCACTCGCGCTGTGCGCAGGGAGACGCGGGTCAAGGCGTACGGGCTCTGCACAGGAGTCTTCGCAGTCAGCTACATCCTGGCCAGCTACCTGGGCGTCGAGCCGGGGTGCGTGAAGGCGCGCGTCAGCGGGATAAACCACCTCTACTGGGTAGTGGACTTCACCGTGGATGGCGAGCCGGGATACCCGCTGCTCAGGGAGAAGGTGGAGAGGGAGGGAGTGCCCCGGAGGGGGGAGGGCGCCGTGGCGCTCAGGCTCTACCGCGCCTTCGGCCTAGTGCCGATGCCGGGCGACAGGCACGTAGCGGAGTTCTTCCCCCATCTCTTCATACTCGGGGGCGCGATGGAGAGGTACGGGATACCTCGCTTCCCCGAGGGCACCATCTACGATTACGGGGCTAGGCGGCCCTTTGAGGAGCTGCTGCGCCGAGTGGCCTCGGGCCAGGCGCCGGTAGAGGAGCTGCTGAAGATCAGGGGGCTGGAGGAGGAGGGGATAGGCGTGGTGAGGCTCATGGAGGCCATAGCCCTGGACAGGGAGATGGTGTTCCCCGGCATAAACGTGCCCAACGACGGAGTCGTGCCCAACCTGCCCAGCTGGGGGATCGTCGAGGTGCCAGCCTACGTGGACTCCAGCGGGATACGGCCCCTCCACATGGGTCCCCTGCCTAAGGGGATAGCTGGCGTGCTAGCGCAGCGCCTAGCTCAATATGAGGCGACGATAGACGCGGCCCTGAGCGGTGATAGGGACCTGGCCCTCCAGGCGCTGTTAATGGATGGCTACGTAGGCTCCCCCGATCAAGCTGGAGAGCTCCTGGAGGAAATGCTGAAGGCCGAGCGTGAGTGGCTGCCATCCTACTGGTTCCAGGGGCGGTGAAGCCCAGTGCTGCTGATGGCGCTTGACGGGGGGAAGAGCAGGACTACCTGCATCCTATTCCGCGAGGACGGCGAGCTCATCTCGATGGCGTCCGCGGGCCCCAGCGGCCTCATGCTATCCTTCGACCAGGCTGTTAGGGAGGTCAGGAGCGCCATATTCGCCTGCCTCGCGAAAGCCTCCACAAGTATCGAGGAGGTCGACGTGCTGGTATTAGGGCTAGCGGACCTCGACACCAGGCGAGACTGGGAGCTGGCTCACAGGCTCGTGGAGCTACTCCGCCTGCCCCCTCGCTTGAGGGTGGTTGTGGAGCACGACGCTGTTACGGCCTACTATGCTGTTACGCACGGGCAGCCAGGGGTGGCGGTGATAGCGGGCACGGGCAGCATAGCCCTAGCCGTGAACGAGAGGGGGGAGAGGG
>QMRZ01000177.1 GCA_003649495.1 Thermoprotei archaeon
GAACTGGTTCAACTACAGGATGACGCAGTTTCAGGCAGCTATCCTGCTAGCACAGCTTGAGAGACTCGACGAGCAGCTGAGGATTAGGCAGGAGAACAGTGAGTACCTCTCCAAGAGGCTTGAGGAGATCGAGGGGGTAACGCCCATAAAGGTGGATAAGAGACTCACCAAGCACCAGCCATGGCCCTACGCGTTCAAGTACGACTCAGGGAGCTTTAGAGGCGCTCCACTGGAGAGGTTCGTGGAGGCCCTCAGGGCTGAGGGCATACCCTGCGGCCGGCCTCACCAGCCCCTGCATCTAACCCTGGTGCCCAGTCCTCCAGACAGAGTCAAGAAGCGGAAGAAGTATCCAGTGGCCGAGAGGGCTTACTTCGAGGAAGCTGTGACGCTTCCACAGTGGCTGTTCCTGGGCACGAGAGAGGATATGGACGATGTAGTTGAGGCCATTGCCAAGATACAGCGCCACGCTGACGAGCTCTGAACAGGCGCTCTGGGTCAGGGCTTAAGCCGGAGGTGGCTGATGACTCCCCGAGCTCGTAGGAGAGTGGACAAGCTTATCAGGAAGTGGTCATCGGGTGGGATGAGATGTTCAAGCTTATCGAGTGTGAGGGGGTAGTCAGGGTACCTCCCAGCCTGATGAGTAAGCCTTTAAGGGAGGCTGTACTGGAGGTTCTGCGGAGGGAGTACTGTGGCCAGGTAATTAGGGACCTCGGCGTGGTGGTGAGCGTCCTGGATGCTGAAGCCTCTGAGTACGGTGTTATACTGCCGAGCGATGGAGCGCTCTACCACAGGGCTAAGTTCACACTGCTAGTTTACCAGCCGGTGATGCAGGAGGTGGTGGAGGGGGAGGTGACGGTTGTCGAGGCTAGCGGGCTCCTAGTCAGGATCGGGCCGGTGGAGGGTTACATCCACAGGAGCCAGATACTTGACGAGGTGGTTTCTTACAGCAGGGAGCAGAGCGTTGTGATAGGCGAGAGAAGCGGCAAGGTCCTAAGGAAGGGCGATAGAGTCAGGGCTAGGATAATAGGCGTGGGCTACGGTGGGAGGAGGCAGACCCTCAGGATTCAGCTCACGATGAAGCAGCCTTACCTGGGTAAGATCGAGTGGATAGAGGAGGAGCTGGCCAAAAGTGTCGCTAAGCCAGCGAAGGGTGGAGGGAGATGAGGCGTAGGAGGCCGCCCTTCAAAGCCTGTATAAAGTGCAAGCTGCTCGTCCCCTTCAATGTTGAGGAGTGCCCCAACTGCGGCTCTAGGGAGTTCAGTGAGGAGTGGGAGGGCATGGTCATAATACTCGACGCGGAGAGATCGCAGGTAGCCAAGAGGTTAGGGATAGGGAAGCCGGGTCGCTATGCCATCAAGCTCAGGAGATGAGAACTCATCTTAAGCTGAGGGAGGAGCTACGAGAGGCGTGTAGGATCCCCCTGGGCGTAGCGATATACCGTGAGCCTCGAGAGGCAGTCCTCCTAATCAGGGAGCTCATCCAGGCGGTAAGGCCCCCGATGCTTATTAGCGTGGGTGACTTCGTCACAGCTAACCTGTGGCACAGCGGCTTGAGGCCTGACATTGCAATAGTGGACTTGAGGGTCATGAGGCGTGCCTCTGAGCGCGACGTGCGAGGAATGCTGGGTAAGGGCTACGTAGTGCTCAGATGTGTAAACCCGCCCGGTACCCTGACGCAGGACGCTATTACACGTGTTAAGGATGCGGTGAGAGCAGCGGAGGAGGGGAGCAGAGCCCTACTCATAGTTGAGGGCGAGGAGGACCTGCTGGCCCTACCAGCCATCGCCTTCGCCCCTGACCGCTCAATAGTGGTCTACGGGCTGTGGCTGGGGGCGGCGGTAGCGGTAATCTGCCACCCATACGTGAAGCGGGGAGTTAAGAGGTTCATGAGGGAGGGCTTCACAGAGGCTTAGCGCCTCGAGGAGGGCGAGCACCACTAGCCTTAAAAGTACGCGTGTTGAAACGCTTCAAACGTGGCTGAGGGTTTTAAGGTGGAGGTGCTCGAGAGTAGGGATAACAAGTTGATCGGGCGGAAGGAGCTGATAGTGAAGATCAGCCACTGGCCTCAAGGCACGCCTCCCCGCAGCGTGGTGAGGGAGTACATAGCTAAGATGCTGGGCGTGGATCCCGACGTGGTATACGTGAGGAAGATTAGGACTGAATACGGCATGTGCGAGAGCTACGCCAGGATACATGTATATGATACAGTTGAGAGGGCTCTTCAGATAGAGCCCGAGCATATAGTCAGGAAGAATAGGGGTGAGGAGGGCGGTGGCTCACGTACATAAGCTATACGAATTCGACTACAAGACAGGGAAGATAAAGCTCAAGAACAAGAAGTGCCCGAGGTGTGGCTCAATAATGGCACATCACATGGTCCCGGTCGAGAGGTGGCACTGCGGCAAGTGCGGCTACACGGAGTTCGTTAGGAGGAGAGGAAGTAGGCGGAAGTAGGGGGAGGAGGCTAGTTGAGGGGGGCTGAGCCCATAGTCTTGGGTATTGAGAGCACTGCTCACACATTCGGGGTGGGCATAGCGACTACGAGGCACATACTAGCTAACGTGAACTCGGTCTACGAGCCTAAGGCGGGAGGCATACACCCCAGGGAGGCAGCTGAGCACCATAGCAAGGTTGCCAGCGAGGTCCTCATCCACGCGCTGAGGGAAGCAGGGCTCAGTATCCGAGATGTAGACGCTATAGCCGTGGCCCTAGGGCCTGGAATGGGGCCCTGCCTTAGGGTTGGAGCCACGCTGGCGCGTTACCTAGCTGTCAAGTACTCAAAGCCGTTGGTGCCCGTGAATCACGCTGTAGCTCACGTGGAGATAGCAAAGCTGACTACAGGCTTCAGGGATCCGCTGGTCGTATACATAGCTGGGGGTAACACCATCATAACGACACTCGTCGAGGGGCGCTATAGGGTGTTTGGGGAGACCCTGGACATACCCCTCGGCAACTGCATGGACACTTTCGCTAGAGAGGTCGGGCTCGGCTACCCCGGGACGCCGAGAGTTGAGGAGAAGGCTATGGGAGCTAAGAGCTACATTGAGCTGCCGTACGTGGTTAAGGGCCAGGACCTCCAGTTCTCCGGCCTCCTGACCAAGGCTCTCAGGCTGGTAAGAGAGGGGGCGAGGCTAGAGGACGTGTGCTACAGCCTCATCGAGACCGCGTACTCAATGTTAGTGGAGGTGGCTGAACGGGCCCTCGTACACACTGGCAAGCGTGAAGTAACGCTAACAGGCGGAGTCGCTAGGAGCAGGCTACTGTGCAGGAAACTAGAGGCGATGGCCAAGCTGCACGAGGCGGTCTTCAAGCCTGTAGACCCGGAGTACGCCGGCGATAACGGCGCCATGATAGCCTACACGGGCGCGTTGGCGTACGCCAGCGGGGTTACCATGAGCGTAGAGGAGAGCGCCGTAAGGCCCATGTGGAGGCTCGATCAAGTCGAGATACCCTGGTCGCGTACAGCTAAACTTCTCCGTAACTCCTGAGGAA
>QMRZ01000178.1 GCA_003649495.1 Thermoprotei archaeon
GTATAAAAGGGGTATCTCTCACAGCTTACGGGACGGCTTAATCGAGCTGCTTACAGCCAGCCACGCCAAACCCCCTCGAGAGGCTGGCTGGGGCGAGTCGGGGGACGTGGCTCCCAGCTAGCATATACCCTGAAGTCTGGGCTAGAGGGAAAGAAAAATCGCGATTACCTAGCTATTCGGGAGGGGCGAAGCTTAGCGTCCCCCCATCGGTTACGGCGGTTATGAGCCAGAGGCCTGTCGCCATGTGCCTGGAGGGCTCCTCCCCCTCCACCGCTACTAGGATCCTCGTGGCTCCGCTCTTCTCGCTGTAGCGCGCGTTAACCGTGAATAGGTCGTCGACCCCGAAGTGCTGGATCAGCGCCTTCAGGCCGCCAGTGTGCTTGTTCACTACACGCACGGCGTTGAAGGCGTTATCGGGAAACGTGTACTCCTCAACTCCGCTGCCGCTGCTGTACGTCGCGTTTATGAACCTCACGTGGAGCACCCTGCCCTCGCGCCCATGGACCTCCAGCACCACCTCCAGGGTGTTGCCAGCGGAGTCTGAGAGGAGGTAGCTCCTCACAGAGTCCTCCACGTACATCTGGACCTCCACGTCGCTGTCCATGTCGTCGACTCCCCACACTACTGGGCTCATGCTCGCCGCGTCGAACGACAGCGCTAGCTCCGGCGGGGTCTTGTCCAGTGCGAAGCTCGTGGAGCGCACTTGCTCCACGTTGCCCGCCTCATCCACTGAGTAGTACTCCAGAGTGTAGAAGCCCTCCTCCGTGAAGGTCAGCGCGCCAGTGTACTCGATCCACGCGCCCCCGTTCACCCTGTAGTACGTGGCGTGCACCCCTGACAGCCCGTCAAAGGCCGTCAGCGTCCACGTCACGTCAGCCCTGGACCAGCCATCCTCGCCCCAGTCACCGCTGAGGAGGGAGGAGGTGGTGGGCGGGGTGTAGTCGACCTTCACCACCGCGCTGCCCGGCTCCTCCACGTTGCCAGCCTTGTCGACGCTCCTGTAGTAGACCGTGTGGATCCCCTCCCCGAGGGTGAAGGGCGCGGTGTACAGCATCCACGTCGAGCCGTCGAAGCTGTACTCCGTGTGGTCAACCCCCGACTCCTCGTCCGAGGCAGTGAGCGTGACCACCACGTCTGAGACGTACCAGCCGGAGAGGCCCTGCGCTCCCTCGAGCTGCACGCTCGTCACCGGCGGGGTCTCGTCCACAGCCACGGATACCCTGAAGATGGAGTAGTAGAGGGTTGAATCCTCATACCACCTACCCACGAGGTAGAGCTCGCCGCTGGGGTCAGCGGTCACGCCCAGGAGGTAGAGCCCCGGCTGAGGCTCAATGAAGTACTCGTAGGCGCCCGTGGCCGGGTCCACCAAGTAGACGCCGGCCTCGGAGTCCGTGTAGTGATTGTAGACGCCGGCCAGCAGGAGCTTGCCGTCAGGCCTCACGTGTAGGCTGTAGCTAGAGTAGCAGCGCAGCCCGCTGATATACGCCACCGTCTCGTGCAGCGAGGGATCGCTCAGGGGTATCCTGACTATGTAGGTGTAGAGCGGGGGGTTGGTGCTAGACGTCACCACCAGGTACATGTAGCCAGCATCCCCGTCCAGCGCTATGCTCGTGAGGAAGTCACTGCCTGAGCCCACAGTGGCCCATGGAGCAATGCTGCCGTCCGGCTGCACCTTGTAGATCCAGCGGTTATAAGCCGCGACGACGTACACGTTCCCGCCACTGTCCACTGTGATGCCCTGGATGCTCCACAGGCCGTACGCCAGCACGCTGTACGTCCCGTCCGGCCGCACCCTGTAGAGGTGGCCGTAGTAATCCCCGGTGTAGGCGTTGCCCAAGTGGTCGAAGGCCAGGGAGCGCATCCTCAGGCTGCTCGAGAACTGGGTGAAGAGCGTGGCAGCGCCATTCGAGTACCTGTAAATACTCCCGTTCAGGTAGAGCACATACAGGTCTCCACTCCCGTCAAACGCGTAGCCAGTTATCGCGTCCGTAGACTTGGGCACTACCCTCACAAGCCCCACAGCCGCAGAACATGTCAGCAGCACAGCGAGGCTTGATAGGAGCAGTGCGCTTATCAAGCTCCTTTTAATATCCTCGCACCACCCCTCCTTAGCAAGCCCCCATATAAGCCTTTCTAAAAGTTATCCTGAAAATAAAAATTCATATTTTCAGCTATGCGATTAAACATAGTTAATGATTCCACATGGATAATCTATGTATATCGATGTCGAGCTACCGAGGAAGTGAGGCAAAAGAGGCGTGTTGCGGGGCAGGGTCTAGCTCCAGGCCGGAGCTTGCCACAGGCTTCGACTTCAGGGCTTAAGGGTGAGCGCTTAGGCTAGCTGAAGTGTCTAGCCATCTCCTCGTTGCCCGGCAGCTTTAGTATCGCGTCTATAGTCTCCTCAACCTGCCTGGTGCTCTGAGTCCTCGGGTCGACTATGAGCCAGTTGAAGAGGTGGTCCCTGCCGCCCTCCAGGAAAGCCTCAAGCGCCCACTCCATCCTCATCATCCTGGGGATGATCACGTAGTTCATCACCTTCCTGGGCAGCGGGGTGAGCGGCCTCCTATGGACTCCTTTGCCGTCAACCCTCACTGGCATCTCCACCGCCACGTCGTCCGGCACGCCGGGCAGCGCGCCCTCATTGGGCACGTTCACCTGTATTGGCACGGATATTGTGGGGGCGCCTGGGAAGGGGAGGTGGAGGCTGTAGTGCTCCTTCGGGTTGTCATTCACTATGGCCTCTATTATCTCGACTAGGGACTCGCCGCTAGGCCTGGGTGGGAACCTCCTGACGAGGGGGGTTGACGTGTCCATCACCGCGTGCCTGAGAGACTCGAGGCGGCTCCTTAGGTGCGCCAAGTACATGGCCCACCCTATCTCCGAGTCGGGGCCCCCGAGCGGCCCGTACCAGCGCTGCTTAGTCCTGAGGTCCCAGTGGTACTTCCACGTCCCACTCCTCACAGTATCGCCTATCGGGAGGAGGCCGTAGGTCCTGTACATGTCGACGGCTGCCGGGGACAGGTCTACGTCGAATGGGCTCGAGACGTGTTCCCTCCACACCCTCCAGTACTCCTCAGCGTCCCTCTCCACCCACTCGTCAATGTAGCGGTACGCGTCCTCCCCCGCGTACCTGAACTTAGTCAGCCATATCACGTGGTTGAAGCCAGACATCTCCACCTCTAAGTCCCCCGGATCCACCACCTTGAAGATCGTGGCGTAGCCCTTGGGGTCCCTGGCCGCGCAGAGGGCATTTATCCTCTCCCCCAGCTTCTCCTCCGCCAGCCTGATGCCCAGCACCTCCACGGCCTTCAGGAAGCCTAGGTGGCCGTGGCACAGGCCTATGTACTTAACCTTAGTCTGCCTGGTGACGAGTGTTGAGAGCTCGAAGACTGGGTTGGCCACGTTTATGAACCACGCGTCGGGGGCCAGCTCCTCTATGTCCCTCGCCATATCGAGGGCGAGCTTGAACTGGTAGTA
>QMRZ01000179.1 GCA_003649495.1 Thermoprotei archaeon
TCCATACTTCTAGTGCTGGAGGAGCTGGGGGTAGCTCCTAAGGTACTGGTAGGGGGAGGGGGAGGTCTAAGGTCAAGGTTGTGGGCTGAGATAATAGCTAATGCAACGTGTAAACAACTACTCAAGGTTAGAGGTGGGGAGTATGCATCAAATAAGGGAGCTGCAGCACTAGCATTTAAGGCCCTCGGAGCTGTTAAGAATCTACAAGAGCTGGGATGGGAGCTGGAAGTGGAGGAGAGGGTTACGCCACGCCCAGAGCTCTGCGCCCTCTACAAGGAGCTCTATAGGGAGTTCATGGAGGCTTACGAGACACTAGCACCACTATTTAGGAAGTGGTCGACGGCAAGCTTGCCTACGTAATAACCCCTTCGCGTTTAGGAGTGCTCTTATACCCCTATACGGCTTTAAGGATCGTCATGGTTGACGAGCTCATAACGCTGGCACACGGGGCCGGAGGTAGAGAGATGGGCGACCTCTTACACAAGCTTATATTCTCCAGAGTGAAGCGTGAAGCCTCAGCAGTTAATGGGGGTGTCGGCCTGGAAGCCGCTGATGATGGTGCTACCATACCAATGCCCGATGGGCGGCATCTAGTATTGTCCACGGATTCGTACACAGTACACCCACTATTCTTCCCGGGCGGGGATATAGGTAAGCTGGCTGCTTGTGGCTCAATAAACGATGTGGTGATGATGGGCGGCAGGCCGCTGGCAATGGTGGATGCTATAATCGTAGCTGAGGGGGTGGAGATGAGAGTGTTGGAGAAGGTGTTTGAGTCCTTCCTCAGCGTGTTGGAGGAGGAGGGAGTAGCTCTCATTGGGGGCGACTTCAAGGTAATGCCACAGGGCTCACTAGACTCCATAGTAGTCTCGACGACGTGTATTGGAGTGGCTGAGGAGCCAATTGTAGATCAAAACCTTAGGCCCGGAGATAAGATACTGGTTAGCGGCTACCTAGGTGATCATGGAGCGACGATATTAGCTCTACAGCAGGGCCTTGAGGTTGAGGGTGAGGGGCTTAAAAGCGATGTTAGGGCACTCACGCCACTCCTCAAAGTCCTACAAAAATGGAGGGGTTACATCCATGCAGCTAGGGATCCGACTAGAGGTGGACTAGCAGCGGTTCTAAATGAGTGGGCGGCCAAGACGGGTACTGTGATAGTATTGGAGGGCAGGAAAGTGCCAGTCAGACCTATTGTGCGTAGCTATGCCGAGATGTTAGGGCTAGACCCGTTATACCTGGCTAGCGAAGGGGTGGCTGTCCTGGGAGTTGATGGAGAAGTGGCTGAGGATGTGCTTGAGGACGTTATAAGAGCAGGCTTCAAGGATGCTCGGATAATAGGAGAGGTGAAGAGTGGGGGTAGTCATCCTGGCCTTGTGCTATATAGGAGCGAGGTTGGTGGTCATAGGATATTAGAGCCTCCTACAGGCGAGTTAGTGCCCCGTATTTGTTAAGTGTTAGAGTCTCAAGCTTAAGCCTCCCTCCTTAGGTTTTAGATGCTTCCAGTCGCTGACAATCCTCACCCTCCTACCCTTGAGCTTCATCACGTAGCTGTAAGCTGATAGGGCGGCCATAGCTCCCATTCCAGCCGCAATCACAGCCTGCTTGTAGGGCACGTCTGTCACATCACCTGCAGCGAAAATCCCAGGCGTGGACGTCCTCCCCTCTCTATCTACTATAACTTCCCCCTTTTCATTTAACTTGACGACTCCTCTCAGAAAACCAGTCTTAGCCTCATAGCCCACCTCTACGAAGACTCCATCGACCTTTAACTCCCTGATCTCACCCTTCTCCTTATTTCTCACAACTAATGTCTCGACCCTCTTCTCCCCCTTTATGGCGAGGGGGGTAGAGTTAGGAATAAGCTCTATATTACCTTTCGATAAGACACTAGCTACCAATTCCTCATCCTCGTAAGGCTTCTCGCTTGGAAAGATCCAGTAGACCTTCTTAGCGTAATTTGATAGGGTTGCTGCATTCTCAACTCCATGATAGCCCCAGCTGATAAGCGCTACCACCCTACCCTTAAAGAGGGGGGCATCACACACTACACAGTACGAGACGCCTCTACCCCTGAGCTCCCTCTCCCCCGGAATCCCCAGCTC
The DNA here is from genome assembly GCA_003649495.1 of Thermoprotei archaeon. Classification (GTDB taxonomy): domain Archaea; phylum Thermoproteota; class Thermoprotei; order Thermofilales; family Thermofilaceae; genus B17-G15. The sequence goes on from QMRZ01000179.1 coordinate 2,106, forward strand.
CTTCGGAGCTTTGCCACAGGCTAGGATTACAGCTAGGCCCCTGTACTCCCCGCTTCTACCCCTGATAACGAAGAAATCCTTCTCTCTGCGCACCTCGACTACCTCGTCAAATATTATCTCAGCACCGTAAGACCTGGCCTGCTCCTCAACCCTCCTAATAAGCTCAAAGCCCCTAATGCTCTTAAATCCAGGGAAGTTCTGAATCTCAGATACTAAGAGCAACTGCCCACCTAGGTCAGCTCCCACTACCAGAGTCTTGAGGCCCTGCCGGGTAGCATAGAGTGCAGCTGTAAGGCCGGCTATTCCAGCCCCTACGACTACCACATCATATTCGCGCACCTTCACAGGACTTCTCAGTAGCTATAGCCAATAAGCGTTTTACGTAGGAGTTCCTCTGCTTGGCCTTAAAAGTACACGACAAAGGTAAAAGTGAGGCGATCCTATGTAGAGGTGGAGGGATGCTTAGACTTGAGTGGAGCGCTGGCACAATACTGCTTAAGGGGGGAAGCCCCCCACCCCCGGTAGCTGCCTACTTCAGATACGATCCCAGAGTAAACTGTCATCGTAGCTTAGCAATTCAGTACAGATGGATAATAGAGGGGCTGGAGAACGCTGGCTTAGAGTACGAGGATGACGTGATCCACGCTCCACCCTGTCGCTTTGCTAAACCGCGCAACTTAGCCTTGAGGGACTACCAGAGAGAGGCGCTAGAAGCCTGGTGGAGGGAGAAGAGGGGAGTTATCGTCCTGCCTACAGGAGCTGGTAAGACAATAGTAGCTGTGGCTGCTATCGCTGAACTTCAGGCGGCCACTTTAGTAGTCGTGCCCACACTCGAGCTTATGGATCAATGGGAGAGGGCGATAAAGAGATTCTTAGGAGTAGTGCCTGGGAGGTATGGTGGAGGGGATAAGGAGGTTAAGTGTGTGACCATAGCCACATACGACTCCGCGTATCTAAACATTGAGCAGCTTGGCGACAAGTTCATGCTCATAGTGTTCGACGAGGTCCACCACCTCCCGAGCCCGGGATACAGGCAGATAGCTGAGCTCTGCGCAGCTCCTTGGCGCATGGGCTTAACAGCTACTCCAGAGCGGGAAGATGGCCTACACGTCGACCTACCTTACCTCGTTGGGCCAGTGGTGTACAGGAGGTACGTAAGGGAGATGGCGGGGAAGTGGCTGGCAGAGTTTGATATCGTGCGGTTATATGCTAACATGTCAAGGGAAGAGCAGAGAGAGTATAGGAGACTCATTTCACGGTACAAAAGCTTCCTCAGGAGAAGGGGGCTTAAGATGCGTGGGCCACGAGATTTTGAAAAGCTGATAGCCATGAGCGTCCGCGA
>QMRZ01000180.1 GCA_003649495.1 Thermoprotei archaeon
ATCAAATTTTTTGACGATGCCCCTCTCCTTCGGCGAGTGGCTGCGGAGGAACGGCGGGGGCAGCGCCTATGAGTACATCAAGTATCTAGTGCTGGCGCTGAGGGAGGAGAAGGGCTCCTACACCCTGCATGAGCTCTGGGCGGAGATAAGGAGGCAGCAGGAGAGGGACAAGCGGCTCAGGCACGTGAACAAGAGGATGGTGGCCCGTGCCATCCACGAGCTTAAGCGGGCTGGGAGGATAAGGGTGAGGAGGGTCTACTGGCTGGAGTGAGGATTAACATTTAAGGGTGAGGGCGGGGCCTTCACGCGCGGTGGAGGCCTGATGGGCGAGAAGGCGGACGTGGTGATCTTCATAGCCCTGCTCGCCGCCACCGCGTACTTCGGCTTCACGTCGTGGCAGTCCACGGAGGTGGGCCCCTTCGAGATACCGAACTACGCGGTGTTCGTGCCCCTCCTGGCGGCCACGCTGTGGATGTACTTCGCCAGGATACAGCCGCTGCTCGCGCCTAGGCCCAGGCGGAGGCGGGGTGGGAGGAGGTGAGCGTGGTGAAGAGGCTCTGCGAGGTGCTGGGCGTGCTGCTGCTGGCGCTGCAGGTGGCGCTCGTGGGGATAAGCGTGTACAGGGCCCTGACGGGCGGCGTGGCGCAGGTCTACGTCCTGGACGTGCCGCTCCTCCTGCCGCTGCAGATCGAGGAGCCGGCCAGGGCGATCCTGAGGCTGCTGTACGAGATCTTCTACTGGGTGCTGCTCGGCGTCGTGATAGTCGCGGGGATACAGGCGGCGCTGGGCCTGGTGCACAACTTCATAGTCGCCTTCCTGCCGATATCGTTCCCCCGGGGCAGCGTGAACAGCCTGATAAGGGCGGTGCTCGGCATATTCGTGATAAAGGCGATAGTGGACGGCGTCCTGAGGTACCTGGGCTACTCGCCGGGCGTCACGGCGGCGCTGGCGCTGGGCCTCCCCGTGCCGGCGACGTGGACGGGCGTGGGCCTGCTGGCGGCCGGCGCGGCCATAGCCGCCCTGCTGTGCAGGGGGGTGGTGGAGCTTGGCTGAGGCGGCGAGCCTCAGGCTCATGATCCTGGCGGCGCTGTCAGTGCTCTTCTGCCACTCGCTGCTGGCCAGCCTCCTCTACCAGCAGTACTGGATATTCGCGGGCTTCCTGATGCCGGGGGCCCTGCTGAGCCTGGCGGTGAGCCTGGGGCTCGCGGCGGCGGCGCACAGGATGGCTGGGGGCCCCACCCTGGTGGAGGAGGGCGAGAGGATTGGGAGCCCCATGTTCGCTGCCGCGGTGGCGACTGGGACGCTGCCGCTCTTCATGCTGATGCTCTTCGAGGCTGGGGCGGGGGTCTTCTACACCGCCATGGCGGCTCTCTGCCTGGCGGCTTGGGTGCTCGCGAGGCCCAAGTTCCAGGCGAGGGTGGAGCCAGTCACCAACGGCCTCCTGACGGGGGCGCTGATGTTCGTGGTGGCCCTGGTCATGTCCGCGTTCCTGCCGGCCGTGACGGGGGAGAGGATAAGCGCCCTGGACCTGGCGCTCTGCATGGCCCCGGCCTCGGGGATGCAGCTGGACCCGTTCCTGATGCTCTGGGTCGTGGCGATACCCGAGGAGCTGTGGGCCAGGGTCTTCCTGGTCTCGGTGCTCGCGCCCACGTTCGGCGCCCGGGCCGCGGCCTTCACGAGCCAGCTCCTCTTCACGTGGCTGCACGTGCCCAGCAGGGTGATGAGCCTGGGCGGCTCCGCGTGGATGGCGATCCTCGTGATAGGCGTGAACTCCCTGATACTGCTGTACGGCTACCTGAAGCACGCCCACACGCCCCTATACAGCGTCGTGGCCCACATGACGTACAACTCGCTGCTCAGCATGCTCTTCTACAACCTGGTGGGCGCCGTGACGGTGCTCGTCTTCATCCTGGTGATAGCGCTGATCCTCAGGGAGAAGGCCGTTGGAGTAGAGGTGCTGGGGGTGAGACTGTGAAGGCCAGGCTGGCAGTCCCGGCCGCCATAGCCGCCGTGAACGCTGCGCTCCTGAACCCCTGGGGCCTGGCGGCCTCGATAGCTGCTGCGGCGGCGTCGCTCAGGGGCCCGGGCTGGCTCTACTACGCGCTGACGGCCCTGGCGGCGGTGGCCACGCTGGCGTCCCCCAACCTCTGGCTCCTCAGGTTCTGCGGCCTCTAACCCATCAAAATTTTTTACTACTCCTACTCCCACTTTTTTAAGGGAGCTGCCGGCCTGCTTAGCCGATGGCGGAGGAAGAGGAGAGGCGCAGGTACACGATCTGGGTTGAGTACCCCGGGCCGCCGGAGGAGTACGAGGTAGAGGTCCCCCGCAGGGAGGTCATAGAGAGGGAGCTTGAGAGGCTCAGGCGCGAGGGCCTAGTCGAGGTGAGGAGGACTCCGGAGGGCCTCAGGGTGGTGGCCAAGAGCCCCACCGCCAGGGAGCGCGTCACGGCCCTTCTCTCGAGGATGGGGGCCAGGAGGGTGGTGAGGAGGGTTGAGAGGCCCGTGCGCAGGCTCTTGGGGGAGCTGGCGCCCAGCAGGGCTTTGAGCACGTGGTGGAGCAGGTACATACCCACCGCCAGGGTGGGGAGGAACGCGGCCTACGGCCTCGCGGCCGCACTGGTTGCGGCTGGAGTGGCCAGCGCCGACAAGTGGGCGTATGAGAGCCTGGGGATCCTGGGCGTGGCCTTCGACCTGCCGTTCTCACTGGTGCACGCGGCCATGTACTTCGTCTTCGCGCTCGCGGCCAGCACGGCCCTCTCGATCCCCATGACGATCTTCTACAACTCGTACAGGGGGGCTAGGGGACTGTCCGTGCGGGCCATGCTCTTCGGCATGCTGACCGCCGTGATGGCCAGCGCCGCGAGCAGGTCGTGGCTCTACGCCCTCTCGGCCTACGCGCTGGGCGGCGTTTACGCGCTCATACTCTACCTGCTTGTGACGGTCGGCTCGGCCCTGGCGGGGCTGCTGCCAGCGGTGCTGACCCTGGCGATGGGGGCTGGGATAATCGTGGCGATACTGGTGGCGGCGATCATAGCGGTGCTGGCACCCTACGTGGCGGCTGGCCTGGCTGGGCTGATCGTGGCGACGGTGGCTGGCGTGGCGGCGGCCCTGGCGGCGGCCTTCCTGATGCGTGTGAGCTACGCGTGGCTCACCATGATGGCCTACCTCTTCATCCTCGCGAGGCTCTACATGCCCTGGGCGGCCTACGCGGCTGCCGCCTTCTTCGTGGTCTACGCTGGGATCAGGGCGGCTGCCGGGGACATGCGCAGCCTGAACGCGTTGCCAGCCGTGCTGCTCATGCTCGCCATGCCCGAGGCGTGGCTGCTCTGGCTGGATCTCGAGGACCTGGCGTGGCAGGCGTGGCACGCATACGCCTCCTGGCTGGGCTATCCCCCGTCCACGGAGGCCGCCCAGGGCATGTAGAGC
>QMRZ01000181.1 GCA_003649495.1 Thermoprotei archaeon
ACCCTGGAGAGCTCCGCCACCCTCCTCATCTCGAGGCCCCTAATCCCCCGCGCACCCCACAGGTTAAGAGCTGCTGTTTTTCAGGGGAGGAGGCAAGCTATTTGTATCAATTTACCATCTTAGGTGCGGGGAGTTGTTTTTGGGGAGGAGAGACGTCTCCTTGGGGAAGCTCTGGAACACCTGGGACGTGAGGTGCGTTAACGGGATAGTGTTCCTCCCCCTCGGCTTCGAGATCCGGGTGGGGACTTATCACCCGCGAGCGCGGGAGTACGTGGCGGAGTACAGGCGTGAGGGCGTGAGGCTGGGGACGCACGACCCAGACTGCTCAGTGGCCGTAGTCGACCTGGAGCACAGGGGTAATCGAGTGAGACTGAGGTTTGGCAAGCCGGATCCCTACACGATCGTGGGGGAGGTGGAGGCCCTACGAGTTAGAGGCGCTCTCCACGTAATCGTGGAGGCCCTGAATTTATGGGATAACAGGGGTATCCTGGAGTTCAGGCCCTCGGAGAGGAGGATCGTCGCGATCTACCCCGGTGTCGATAGGGCGGCATCCATCATGATCGATAGGGAGCCCCCCTACTGGGGCGTGTACGCTGATGAGAGGCACGTGAGGGTGGACTTGGAGAGGCTGGGGCGCTTGACCCCCACGGCTGTGAGGGGGTCGGCGGCGGCGCTCCAATTCCCGGTGAGGAGGGGCGATAAGCTGCGCTTCGCGGCTTCTGTCGCCGAGGCGCTTGACGCCCTGGGCGATAAGTGCCTCAGGATGCTTAACGAGGCGCCCGACCTCCTGAACAAGCTTGTGGAAGAGTATGAGGAGAGGCGTGTCAAGGTAGTTGGCGGAGAATTCGACGGGTGCGCTCAAGCCGTCATCAACGCTGTAGCTTGGAACACGGTGTGGGACAATGTGAACAGCAGGATGTACACCACGGTGAGCCGCGTATGGGCTTACGATGGGTGGGGAGGCTACGTGCTCTTCGAATGGGATACGTTCTTCAACGCCCTGCTAGCCTCCATCGAGGACTGGGAGGTAGCTGAGGCGAATATAAGGGCCATACTCAGCGAGGCGACCCCGAGGGGGGCTGTCCCGAACTACGCCTCCGCGAGAGGGGCATCCTCCGATAGGGCACAGCCCCCCGTAGGGGCATACCTAACCTGGAAGGTGTACTTGAGATGTAGGGACCTATCGCTCCTGAGGTGGGCTTACCCCCGCCTGAAGAGGTTCCATGAGTGGTGGTTCAAGGCCAGGGACGGCAACGGGGATGGACTGCTCGAGTGGGGCTCTGACCCCATAGGAGCCGACGGGACTAGGCATACGCTCCAGGCTGCGAAGTTCGAGTCGGGTCTGGACAACAGCCCGATGTACGATGAGGCCGAGTTCGTCGAGGAGAGGAACACCATGAACCTGATAGACGTGGGGCTGAACAGCTTGTACGCGTTAGACGCGTTATCCCTGGCCAAGATAGCCCGTGAGCTGAACCTCATGGAGGACGCCGAGAAGTTCCTCAGGGAGTACGAGGAGGTGAGGGAGAGGATTAACAGGGTTCTATGGTGCGAGGAGGAGGGCCTCTACCTAAACAGGTTCTGGGATGGGAGGTTCTCAAAGCGGAAGTCGCCGACGTGCTTCTACCCCCTAGTAGCCGGCATACCCGATAGGCGCCGCGCTGAGAGGATGGTTAAGGAGCACCTCCTAAACCCGAGCGAGTTCTGGGGCGAGTTCGTCATACCCAGCATCTCGAGGGATGACCCGGCCTTTAGGGACAACAACTACTGGAGGGGCAGGATCTGGGGACCCATGAACTTCCTGGTGTACGAGGGGCTCAAGCAGTACGGGTTTGACGAGGTGGCCTACGACTTCGCCCTAAGGAGCGTGAAGCTCTTCATGAGGGAATGGCTTGGAGAGACGCACTACCACGAGAACTACAATGCCGAGACCGGCGAGGGCGATGACGTGCCCAACTCTGATCCATTCTACTCATGGGGCGCCCTACTGGCCCTCATAGGCGTCCAGGAGCTCTTCGACGTTGAGGATGGCGGGCTTAGGTTCGGCTCTTTAAACGTTCGCGAGGTGAACGAGTTGTCTAACTACCGCGTGGGGTGCACCTCATACTCGGTTAGGGTTGGCCCCAGCGTTACCGAGGCTAGGAGGAATGGGAGGACGTTCTTCAGGGCTAATAAGGCCGTAGTAGTCAGGAATTACAAGAGGCTCCCGGGCTACGTCGAGTTCGATATAAAGGGTGAGGGGACGGTAGAGGCCGCGCTCTTCGAGTTCAGCCCTAGAACACCAGTAGAGGCCTCCATAAACGGCCGCCGCGTGAGGATGATGGTTGACGAGGATGGCTCACTCACCCTCAAGCTAGAGCTCAAGAGGGGCGAAGCCCTGCACATCGCAATTAGGAGAGCTCTATGAAGATCAAGCTCCAACTCCAATAATTTCCCCGCTTAGGGCTTACTCCCCCGACTAAGCCGCCCCATTACTCAATAACAGTGCTACGACTCTCAGGCGAGGAAGTGCTTGTAATGCTCGTACTAGCGGCGAGTAGGCCACCTTTACTTAGGCCTGGAGGCCAGCGCGTGTTGATAGGGGACTTAGAGGATAGTTCACGTTCAGGCCTCCTGATGCATCCAGCCCAGGTACGTGCTGTTGATCCCCTCCCTTAACGCCGCCTCGTACACGTGGTATTTCTCGATGATGGGCCAGGCCTGTATGAGCAGCCCGGTCTTGACAGGCACTATCTTCAGCAGCCTCAGTAGCCTCACGGTCTCGCCCATGAACTGGCGCCTCGCTGCCTCATAGTCCTCCTCGCTCAGCCACCCCCGCCTACGGTACCTATCAAGTACTCCGAGGACCTCGCTGATGTTCCACGCCGAGAATGAGAGGATGAGCTTGCATCCAGCGCCCTCCCGTACACCTCAGCCACCACGTCGCTCCCGGGCTCGAGCACGTAGCGCTTCACAATAGCGCTCGAGTCCAGGTACGCGACCGTCGAAGCCTCGCCCCCCTAGCTCCCTGACCGCCTTCCCCGCGTCCGTAGGCACCCTGGGCCCGACGGGCATGACCGCCATGCTGGAACACCCCTAGATTCGACAAGGTAAGCCCAGAGGTAATGGCGCTCGGAGACGTCGCCCCCGCAGCAAACAGGCCCACCAACGTGACAGGCTACCACTCAGCCTACCTCCCCAACGCCAGGATAGGCGCCTTCGAGATCCCAGCCTCCCTCATAATAGCTGGCCCAAACGTCAAGAAGAGCTACAAGAGGCCCACGCCCGCCTACATGGTGGACATCGCCCCCACAATCCTACGCCTACTACAGCTCCCCATCCCAGCCTACATGGAGGGCAGGATCCTACGAGACATCATACAGGAGCAGCCCTAGATCCAGCAGCCAGAACGCACGGGAATACTATGGCGTTACCCCGCCCAAG
>QMRZ01000182.1 GCA_003649495.1 Thermoprotei archaeon
CCTCCAACCCCCGTGCTCAGGGGCTGGGTACTCGACCTCAACGGCAATCCGGTGCGTAACGCGACCCTCAAGCTCTACGACTATTACAGCGGGTCGCCGGTGGCTGAGGCCGTGGCCTCGGATGGCTACTACGAGTTCACCGGGCTGAGCTACGGCACCTACACGCTGAACGTCACAGCCAGCGGCGCCTCGAGAACCCTTAACTTTTACTACCCACACTGCGTCATGACCATTAACGTCACGCTGCCCCTCGCCGCGCAGTTCGAGCCGAATACTGTGCTAATAGTCGTCGACGATGACGCGAGCTACTACGCCGGGGAGGGCGGAGCCTGGCCCGGCGAGATAGCGGTGGTGGCGCAGGCTCTGGGCTTCAACGTGTTCGTGTGGAACGAGAGCCTCTACGGCAGGCCCACGCTGGACGCTCTCCTCAACGAGAACGTGAGCGTGGTCGTGTGGCATGCGGGCACGTTCTGGCACTACGCGGTGGACGACGTGGACGCCAACATCCTGATAGAGTTCGTGGAGCGTGGAGGCAGGCTACTCCTAGAGGGGGAGGACATAGCCTACGACCATAGGAATGATACCTTCATGCGGCGGGTGGCGCACGCGGTGTACGCCGTTGACGATGCTAGCGCCCCCTCGGCGACGCCCACAGCGCCCCATCCCGTGGTCCACCTCCTGGAGAACATACCCTTCGCCACGCGACCTCCCTTCCCCGATGGTGTGACCCCTGTTGAGGGCGGAGTTGAGGCCGCGCGCTACGCCAACACCAACTACACGGCCATAGTAGTGTACGACGGGCTGCCCGCAGGAAGCGGCGCTAGGGTGGTCTACGTGGCCTTCCCGCTCCACTACGTTAGCGAGGCTGAGAGGAGGCAGCTCATAAACAACACCCTGAGGTGGCTGGCGACGTCCTATTACGCTATCGCCTCTACGGAACGGCCAGCCTACTTGCCCAACTCGACGATGACCATCGCGGCTATCGTCTACAATGGGACTGAGCCTCTAGCGGGGCTCAGCGTGACGGCTAGGATCTACTGCCCTGACGGATCAGTCATCATGATCCCGCTCAGCGACTTGGGCAATGGCACTTACCGCTCTACGTACAGGATACCGGGGTCTGCCCCCGAAGGCGAGTACAGGCTCGTTGTGCTAGCCTCAATACCAGGCGAACTGCCCGCCTACGCCGAGACCACGTTCAGCGTGCTCCCCCTCCCCGCGCTGAGCTTTAACTTCGAGGTAGAGGATGTGACCGTGGAGTCGGGGGTCGCGAAGATAGTGGTCACGGTATCCAACAACGCCAGCACTGTCATAACGTCGGTCGAGTACTGCCTTGACTGGAGCGGGGAAGGCTACGTTGCAGAGCCCGAGGACGGCGCCTACGATGAGGCCAATGAGACCGTGATCATAGTGGTCAACGCTAGCGCCCTGCAGGCTGGCGAGCACACCATATGCGTCAGGGCGCTCACCGAGCTCGGCGTCAGCTCAGGATGGGTAACTTACGGGCTTGTGGTCAGAGACCTCATGGAGAGGTACAACCTCGTGGCGCTGACGGTGAAGCCATTTAAGCCCATGACTGCCTCAGACCTTGCCAGGGCGATAGGGGCTGCTCTCCAGGCAGTATGGAGGTGGAATGTAGGGGCACAGGAGTTCGAGGGCTACGTGCCCGGCGTGAGCGGGCCTGAGGATGACTTCCCAATAGAGGTGGGGTACGGTTACTTCATCTACCTCGCAGAGCCAGCTAAGCTGGTTGAGGTGAGAGCATGAGGAGGCGTGCCTCACTCCTCCTAGCCCTGCTCGTCTCGTCGATGCTGATGAGCGGGGCGCAGCTGGTAGCCGCCCAAGTGCCCATTACAGTATGGGGCTACGTGTACATGCCGGACGGCTCGCCCGCGGCGGGCGCCTCTGTCACCGTCAAGGCTGGCAGCGTCACCAAGTCCACGACGACCGATAGCTCCGGCAAGTACAAGGTCACTCTCACAGTATCCTCAGTTCCCGTCACAGTCACTGTTACCGCCCGCAAGGGGAGCTATAAGGGCTCAGCCTCGAAGACGGGCGAGGGCGTTATCCGGATCGACGTGAAGCTGAGGAAGCCCTCGCCGCCACCGCCCTCCAAGAAGAGCACGTCTATAGCGCTGGACGTGGAGAGGGCTGTATACTTGGTGGATGATACAGTGGTCGTGAGGGGTCAGATCAAGCCCCCAATGAGCGCCATAGTGACCATGGTGATGATAAGGCCCAACGGCACTAAGATAAGCAGCACCGTCAAGACGTGGGAGAACGGCTCGTTCATCTACAGCTTCATCGCCGACGAGCCCGGGGTCTGGAAGGTCTACGCCAGCTACGCTGGTAGCAAGGAGTACGCGGCCTCGAGGAGCCCCACCCTAGAGATTGCGGTGAAGGAGAGAGCGAGGATCACTATGAGCGCTAGGATCTCGGGCGTGAGGCCCATGAAGGTTATCATAACGGGCTCGGTGGAGCCGCCAGTCGCTGGAGCCACCGTCATGGTGTATGTGAGCCTAGACGGAGGCAAGACCTGGCTCCACCTCTGCAACGCTACTACCGATGAGGGCGGGCGGTACAGGGTTGAGCTCGAGCTCTCCGTCAGCGGTAGCCTGCTCTTCAAGGCGGTGTTCCCCGGGACCGAGCTTCTAGCGCGCTGCGAGACCGAGGAGCCTCCAGCCGTCAAGCTCACCTCGCCCGAGGAGGAGCAACTCAGGAAGCAGGTTGAGGATCTGAAGAAGAGGGAGGCCGAGCTTATGAGCACCGTGGCGGAACTCGAGGGCGAGAAAGAGCAGCTTCTCCAGCGCGTGGAAGAGCTGGAGGAGAGCCTGGCCGAGGCGCGCGGAGCTCTAGACAAGCTCAATGCTACGCTAGCCAAGCTGAGCGCCGAGGCTGAGGCGTATAAGGACGAGGCCGCACAGCTGAGGATCATCGCCTACGCGGGCATCCCTCTAAGCATCGTAACGGGCCTAGCCGCAGGGTTCATGCTAAGCAAAAGAGTTTCCAGGAGGAAGGGATAGAGTGCCACGCTCTCTAGAGTATGGAACTTTTCTCCACCCGCTTCACCCATTACTTTTTTCTTTGGTATAGACGATGCAGCTGATGCGTCAAGTTTCCACGAGAACACATAAGACTCAGCTTTAGGCGGGGCTGAGCCTAGTTCCTTCATCATTTAGAGCACAGCATTGCGCCTTAACGCCAGGATAGGCTCCAGAGGGCGGTCAGTACAACCTAATCAGCTAAGGGAGGCGGTCGAGTTATACATATCCTCCATCGTGCCCCTAGGGGCATCCCTAATGCTCAGGGTTAGGAGACTAGGCAAAGAGGGAGTTAGGGAGGCGCTAGAGACCGTGGAGGACGTCATCCTCGCGTACGTGAAGCCGCGCTACATCCAGCTAAGCCTGGCGCA
>QMRZ01000183.1 GCA_003649495.1 Thermoprotei archaeon
CTGGGGGGAGCTCACAGACCTGATATTCCAGGCTCTAGCCAGGAGGGGCACCGCCTACCTACTAAACGGCTACGCATCAAACGTAGAAGCACTATACGCAATGTGCTGCAGGCTGACGATAGACGTCACAAAGCTGTCCCTGAAGCTCGCCCCAGAGCTCGAGGTGGCTGGAGCGGCCAGGGTGAGGGGCTCATGGGCCCTCCCAGATGGAACGGGGAGCATAGGGATTGTCACTGTGAATTTGCCACGCCTAGCCGCGTTAAGCAAGGGCGAGTGGGATAAGTTTGAGGAGCTGGTGAGGAGCAGGCTAGAGCTCGCGCGCCAAGTCCTGCTGGCCTGGAGGAGGAGGTATGAGCGGATAATGCTGGCTGGCCTAACCCCCATAACTAAGACGTACCTAGGCCACCTACACAACCACTTCAACACTTTCGGCTTGATAGGGCTGCCCGAGGCTGCCGCCAACTTCCTCAGAAACCCCAAGCTGTGGAGCGAGGGCAGTAGGAGGGAGGTGAGGAGGGCGATAGACCTCGAGAAGAGGATAGTCGAGCTAGTGCGCCGCTACGCCGAGGAGTGCGAGGCTGAGGATGGGTGCCTCTACAACGTGGAGGAGATACCCGGGGAGAGCACTGGCTACAGGCTCGCCAGCATGGATGCAAAGCTCTTTAAGGGTAGAGACGACGTGCTGATACCCAGCGATGGTGTAGCACCCTTCTACAGTAACTCGATAGTCCCCTACTACGCCGATGTACCGATATATCAGCGAGCTCTCTGGGAAGGAGAGGTTCAGCAGGAGTTTACTGGTGGCGTGATGATGCACTTGTTCCTTGAGGAGCAGCCTGACCCTGATGCACTTAAGAGGATTGTTAGGAGGATTGCTGAGAACACTAGAGTGGTGTACTTCTCAATTACTCCGACGATATCGGTGTGCCGGAGGTGTGGCTGGAGTAGTGTGGGCACGTACTGGGAGTGCCCCAGGTGCGGCTATGAGACAGACGTCTGGAGCAGGATAGTCGGGTACTACAGGCCAGTAAGAAGCTGGAACGTGGGTAAGCGCGCTGAGTTTAAGCTTCGCGCCACCTATAGGCAGGCGGCCTTGAGCTCTGGGTGAGGGGAGCGGAGCTGGGACGAGGCCAGCTGCTAGCCAGCGACCCCACAGTCCAGCACTGTAGCGGCGTGTTTAGCAGGCCATGATGGCTCGGAGGGCGTCAGCAGGAACATTGGTGCGCTGCTTAGGGGCGTGCGTTAAGTGGGGGCTCATGCCCTTAGTTTCGCTCGTTTCAGAGCCCTCCTCACCCTGACCCTTGCAGCTTCTGCTAGGAACCTCCTTACTTCTCTCCTCATATGACTGATGGCGTCATCGGAAACGTACGCTCCCCGCTCGTGAGGCACCACCTCCTCGAACTTCTGCTCCACCACATTGAAGATTCCCTTGAGGCCGGCGTAGTATATGGCCACTCTGTGCCTCTCGAGTTCCTCCAGCTTCCTCCTCTCCTCCTCTGATAGCACATCTGTTATCCGGGCGTGGATGCCGTGGGTCTCGGCGAACACCACCTCGTCATACAGGGGTGCATCCTCGCTGAGCTTATTGTCCACCACATCTAGGATAACTCGCTTGAGCTTAGTGAGGCTCACGTAGCCCTTCTCATCGATCCTCTCCACGGGGTAGGGGTACTTTATCAGGAGGGGCACTCTCAGCAGCTCCTCGTACAGGAATACTCCGTGCCCTACCTTGCCGTGCTCTCCTAGTAGCTGCCCGTGGTCACTCGTCACTATCACGAGCGAGCGGTTGAGGAGCTCCCACCTCTTCAGGATCCCGAGGACTTCCAGGACCTTGGCGGCCAGGTACTCCGCCCTTTCGCGGTACCTCTCCCTCCACTCCCTGAGCAAGGCTGGGTGCGGCCTCGCATCCCTCCTCCACAGCACCTTCTGCACCCTGATGAAGGGGTCGCGCAGGAAGTACGGCTCGTGGAGCTCCATGAAGTTCATGAGTATGAAGAGTGGCTCTCTGGGCCTGCGCCTCAGTAGCCTGTCCAGCTCCTTAATGAGGAGTACGGCGCCCTTACTCCTGGGCCAGTGCCTGGTGACCGCAGCCAGGTAGAGACACGCGTTTTTAACCACACGATTGACGAGGGCCTTAATCAGCAGGCCGGGCCGCCCCTCAGCTAGCAGGGCCTTAGCGAGCTGGAGCCTGGATCTGGCCCCGTGGTCTCTCCTTATCTCAACTATCTCTCTAAGTTCTCCTGGGGAGAGGATGCGGACGTGGGGGTTAAGGCGGGGGACATAAGCGTGGTCGAAGCCTACGAAGCCGAACTTCGGCTGGAGAAAGCTATTCGCTGAGAGAAGCCAGGTCGTGTACCCCCTCTCCCTCAGCTCGAGGCTCAGGAGATCTGGACCCGGCTGGAGTCTGACATCAAGGCTCTTCCTGCTCCTAGTCTCGTGGGCGCCGTGCGCCGTTGGGTAGAGGCCTGTCAGCATTGAAGCATGGCTGGGTACGGTCCAGGGCGCCGGAGCTACTACGCGGCTGTAGGCCGTGAAGCCCAGCTTGGCTAGCTCCGCCTTGAGGGGCTCCGCGTAATCGCTGCGGAGGCAGTCGACGACTATGACAACGACGTTCGTGGCATCCACGCCAGCGCTCACCGGGTCCACTCCAGGATCTTCGGATAGAAGTCCGTGAAGTCCCTGGGCTCCCAGTCGGTGTCGAGATTCAGGGACCAGAACGCGTATGTAGTGTGTCTCCCCGCCACATCATCCTCAACAGCCCTCATCCCGTGGTCGCTTATTATCAGGAAAATTGTACCGGGTGGCACCAGCTCCTGGAGCCTCCCCGCCAGACTATTAAGCTCCAGGTACGCCCTCAGCACCCTCAGCCTATTCCTCTTGATGTAGGTGTGGCCCACATGGTCGGCGAGGTCGAAGTACGCCATGAATAACTTCCAGTTCCTGTTCTCCTCTAGGGCCCTGAGCGTGGCTCTCTTCCTCTCCTCGTGGATCCTCCACGCCTCCCTGATGTACCTATCCACATTCCAGCCGGAGACCTTGAAGAGCCTCTCATGGAACTCCGTTGACTCGTTGTAGCCTGGCACGTAGACCGCCACGGACGGCTTCACCACGTCGAATATGGTCTCGCACCTCAGGTCGCCGCGATTCGGGACGTGCGCCTTGAGGCCCAGCCTCCACAGTATCCTCCTCTTTCCCTTGATGTGCCTGATTATGGGCCACCACCTTATCCTCTCCAGGATGCCCCCATAGAGCCACCAGGCCCTTATCCCATGCTCCTCTGGCTTCCTCCCCGTTATGACCGAAGTCCAGATGATGGGCGAGTACGGCTCCTCACGGTAGAAGTACTCCCTCCCCACCTCGAAGGTTCCATACCTTCTCTGTAGCAGGTTCTTCAGCCTCCACTTCTTGAC
>QMRZ01000184.1 GCA_003649495.1 Thermoprotei archaeon
AATTATGGGTGCTTTGAAGATGCTGCGGAGCTTTTCGGTGAACTCTCTTTTGAATTGCTTTTTCCCGCCAGTATCGTCTAGGAACTCGCTGGTTGGCGTGACGAGCACTATGTCGACGTGGCTGGCGAGCTCCTTGAGGTAGTCTATGCATTTATACGCAGCACGTCTAATCTCAGCCCCCTTCTTAGATGGTTGGCAGAATGCGAGCTCTCCCCAGATAATCGCATTTCCCTTGCTAAACCCTAATGGGTTTCCGTAGCAGTAGAGACATATGAGGAACTCCTTCATTCTACTTATGTACCTCAGGAAGCGGAACTTCTTCCTATACTCTCCTTTAAATTCAACCTTCCCACCCTTACATTCGAAGTACCAGCCTCCCAGCGATTCAAGCCAGATTCCGTGTAGCTCCTTGAACACGGTTCTCGCTCTCTCACTCCCAGGCTCTGGAGGCTTCTCGAGGGCGTTCATGTACTTTAACAGCTGTTTATAGAGTGCTTTCTCGAAACTCATGATATGGCCGGGGCTCGCTCCCAGGATGATGAGCCTCGCTCTCTCCGCTGCCTCTAGGATCCTACACGCCTCCTGAGGGTTGTCTACCAGGAATGGCTCCGCGTAGAGAACTCTCGGGAGCACGCCTTCCTTCAGTGATTTCTCAACATTTGGGCACTTCTCCTTACAGAAGACTACTTTTGAGCCTACATCAATAACCCTTCCATAGAGGTTCTCACCCGATGCGCACACATCTGATCCCATACTACACGTTAAATCTTTCTGTAAAGAGCTTTACTCTTCTCTTTCACTCCGTAGCTCCTCAAGCTCGCTTACAAGCAATTTATCAATCCTACCAGTACAGCCTTTGCCAGCTCTCTCCTCGTTTTGAGTTACTTATTCAATCTTGGGATCTGATCGCTAATGAGTGGAGAACTCGGCAAGCTCTCTAGCTCAAAGGGCGTTGAGGAGCGTGCTGTACTAGCTGTTAGGAGGGCTCTGGGAGAAGCTGGGCGTCGAGGTGGATGCCGTGGCTTTGGAGTGATAGGGCCTATGCGATTAATAAACTGCTGTAGAGCGCCGCATGGAACAATGCTATCTTCGGTGATTTACGCTGAGGATCTGAGGTTTGCCGGAGAGTTATTAAGGAGCGTCGGCCCCATCTAGCTCGCTTGTGTCCAGTATATGTGGTTACTACCTTGACCAACTATATATAAAAGCCTGGTTAATACGTTAACCACATCACCTACAGTTGAGATGCTGTGAGGTATCTACGAGGCTAGCGGTGTTTATAGCTTGCTCATTAGGGAGCCGTGAGCTCGTTCTCCAGAGTGTGGCATTTACCATGTATGACCTCGCTGATCACTATTGACGTTTCAGGCAATTCTTCTAGGTGCTTTATGTCGTGTTCATCCTTCAGCTGTGTAAGTCCCTCATAGACTTTGTCCATAATTCACAGCTGTTTAATCATATATATGTATAGAGCCGCGGGGAAGTATAAGATCGCTTTTCTCTCACGCTCTCAGGGTTCCTCCTGCTCAGCTCATTTTGACTAGCTGTTCGGCTGGCGCATACTGTGTGTCGAAACCTGCTTTATCGCATGTGAGGTACTTCCAGCTCTGCACTCGTACTTTCGCCTTATCCGTCTCCACCCTTATATCACATTCTAGTGCTCGAGAGGGGTCGGGGGACGATGACAGGCGTGGCAGCGCTCCACCCCGCGAGGAGGGTAGCATGGACCAGGCTTTAATGATCCCCCTGCTATGCTAGAAGGCCTTAAAAGAATGAGTAATGGGGTAAATTGGAGTGAGGATGGAAGTTGCCGTTGTCCTGGCTAACACGTCGCCTAGCATAGCTCTGGGAGGGGGTTGGAGGAGCTGGCTAAGAGGTTGGAGGAAATCTTGCCTGATCTAAGACGTGTGGTGGAGGGGCTGCGCCGCGTGGAGGAGAAGTACTGCAGGCCCCCCCTGCTAGTCGAGCCCGCAGAGCTGGGCTCTTACTTTAAGAGCATGGGGAACACCAGGCTTGAAAGGCGTAGCCAGCGGGATCATGCTTTTTTAGCGGAAATCGGGGCTGTCTCGCGATGGAGCTGTCTAGGGCTATGGCGCTGGCTGGCCTCGCGCTCATAAAGCTGAGCATAATCC
Organism: Thermoprotei archaeon; assembly: GCA_003649495.1. Taxonomy (GTDB): domain Archaea; phylum Thermoproteota; class Thermoprotei; order Thermofilales; family Thermofilaceae; genus B17-G15. Next base: position 2,133 of record QMRZ01000184.1, read on the forward strand.
TGGGCGCGTACTGAGGCGTACGTATCTCAGGAGGGCGGTAGCCTCCTGGTATACGCGTCAGCGAGGTGTACGCATAGCATTAAAGTATACTCATTCCCCAAGTCGCCCGGGAATTACGGGAACGTACTGGTTCGCGGCTATGTTGAGGAGGTGTCGGGGAGGGTCTTCGACCTGATAATAGAGCCGTACGTCAGGGCCGAGGCGGTATCTAGATACGAGTTCGAGTTCTCGCCAAAACCAGAGGAGATTAGGGAGGGGCTTGAGATGGTCATAGTGAACAGGGCTACTGAGCGGGTGAGGGAGGACTTCATGGTTGAGACTGTCGAGTTGCCTGGATTCGCGAAGTTGGGCTGGTGGGCCGGAGCGCCCTTCAAGACTCCGCCTGTTGAGGGAGGCGTAGAGGTTTTGGTGAACGGCACCGCCACCGAGTCTGGCGGGCGAGTCTTTAACCTCTACGTCCTTGACGTGGAGAACTTTGAAAGGTATGGGGCTGGCCTGGCATTTGAGGCTTACTTCAAGGGCACGGGCAGTAACTCGTATACCTTCAACTTTACTATACCGCCCGAGAAGTGCGCCGAGACGCTATACCTTGTGTTTGAGCGGGTTGGTGAGCCTGGAGCGGAGTCTCCAGAGCTGGAGGTCTTCGTAGACTCGGAGGTGGCGTACGAGAAGCCCGTGGACATCGTGGTGCAGTACCGCGTTAAGGTGAGCTGGGAGGAGAGGAGCTACATTCACGTGCCCAAGGACCCGCTACTGGGCCTCATAGTGCTCGGCGTAGTGCTTCTAATAGCGGCCGCGGTACTGAAGCACGTGTTTAAGTGCGCTGCCTAGGATAATCCTAAGAATTCAAACTACTCACTAATAAGACAACCTTGACGTAAGCACAGCTCTTGACTTCCTCATCCTCTACGTGGAGGATGTTGAGGCTCCACTCCCGCTTAGATAGCAGCCTGGAAGTCTCAGTAGGGCCTCCAGAAGTCCATTGAGCCCTCAGTAGTCATTATCGTTATAATGATAGAGTAGGGTTATGCTTGATCACACGGCTATTCTGGTGGGTATTCTCCTTCGCGTGTGAGCTTGATGCCAGCTATATATACCTCTAAAGCTGCTCTACACGTTTTTCTGAGGGGGCAGGTCACGTGCTTTAACGTTTTGAAGGCTTGAGCGGCTAGCTGGTTGGGGAGTTCTGAGAGTCCCATTTCTCTCAGTTTTTCTCTTAGTTTCTTGGCTACCTCTTCCCTGGGGGTCTTATCCGGTAGCCGGATGTTGATGGAT
>QMRZ01000185.1 GCA_003649495.1 Thermoprotei archaeon
CGGATTGAAAGCCTCCCTGAAGATTGGGCACAGGAGGTGGGGCCTCGCGGCGGTATTCACATGGCTCGCTGCGGCCATTGCGATGGTTCTCGCGCTGGTCTACGCGCTTAAGCGGGCGAGGCGCCGCCGAGGCTCGGCTGGGGGCGGAGCTCTTAATTACCTCTCTCACGCTCAAGACGCGTGAGAGTTGAAGTGTTGAGGGTAAGGCCGGTAGTGGCCTGCTACCCGAAGCTCTACTCCTGGTGGCAGGCTAGGGGGGACTTCATCTGGGGGGCTGCTAAGAAGCTACTGGACGAGCTGAGTAGCTACATCAAGCCGAGGGAGGGGGAGCGGGTGGAGCTCCTCGACCCGGTCCTCGTCTCCTCCCTGGAGGAGCTCTACTCTCACGAGGTTAGGGGGAGGATCGTGGCTGGGGCTGACGCCATCCTGGCTGTCAACGGGGGTGCCGGCTCGCAGCCGGTGCTCGTCGGGCTGGGCGACCTAGGGCTCCCAATGGTTATAGTAGGGCTGACAACCCTCGGCGTGGAGGATAAGGAGCGTGAGGGAGTGCCGGGGCCTGAGGCGCTGGACGCCTATGGTGAGCTTAGGCGCGGGGGTGTGCCCGTGATCTTAGCCGTGAGCTATGGTGATGTAGTGAGGGGGCTTAGGGTGGCCCGATGCCTTAAGGCGCTCAAGGCCACGAGGATAGTGGCTTTTGGCACTCCCGCGTCCTACATAAAGGATGTAGTAACGCCCCTCGAGTTCCTTGAGAGGAGGCTGGGCCTGGAGGTCAGGGTGGTGCCGCTCGATAGGCTCGTGAGCGTGTATGAGGGCATTGACCCCAGCTCAGCGGAGGTTAGGGAGGTAGTGGAGAGGGTGCGCGGCAAGGCCTCAGGCGTCGCTCGCTTCGTGGAGGAGGCTGGGGAGGCGTTGAGGGATGCTGCCCGCCTATACCTGGCTATGAGGAGGATATTGGAGGAGGAGGGTGGGACTGCCACCGCCGTAGACTGCTTCGGCTTCATGGACCTAATATTCAGGAAGCATAAGACCCTGAGGCCGCCGTGCATAGCCTTATCCCTGTTGAGGAGTGAGGGGGTGCCGGCGGCGTGCGAGGCCGATATGGACGCGCTGGTGACTATGATCATCATGTCCTCGATCTCGGGCCAGCCAGCGTTCATGGGCAACCCCACCTACATGTCCCCCTCCAAGGGGATCATCAGGATCTCGCACTGCACAATCCCCCTCGAGATGGTGGAGAGCTACGAGCTCGTGAGCTTCCACGAGTCCGGGTACGGGGCGACTATAAGGGGCTACATGCGAGTGGGCGAAACAGTGACCTTCGCTAGGTTATCCAAGAGGCTTGAGAGGATGGTCATAGCGCGTGGCAGGATCGTGAGGAGCAGGATCAAGGGACCGCTGGAGTGCGCGACTAGGGTTGAGATCGAGGTGGGCGACGTGGACAGGTTCGTCGAAGTGGTGGAGGGAGACCACCACGTCGTGGTCTACGGCGACTGGACACGCGAGCTGGAGCGCGCATGCAGGATCCTGGGAATCACTCCCATCGTGATAACCTAAGCATCCTCCTGGCCCAGGTATCACGCCCCGAGCTTCGAAGGCGTTATTACCCTGAGGAGAGCTAGTAGCCTGGAGGCTCCATGCCGCGACTAGCCTTGTTAGGCGGCGAGCCCCTGAGGAGAAAGCCCCTGGGCAGGTGGCCCCTAATAGGGGATGAGGAGGTTGGGGCTGTTGAGCGGGTATTGAGGAGAGGCAAGCTGTGCGCGACTATGTATAGTAGCGAGGAGGTGGCGAAGTTTGAGGAGGAGTTCGCAGCTGTAGTCGGGGTTAAGAGGGCCGTCGCGGTCAGCTCTGGCACAGCTGCACTGGACGTGGTTTTGAGGGCGATAGGTGTGAGACTAGGCGACGAGGTGATAACCACGCCTTACACCTTCATAGCTACAGCCACCTCCATACTCCACAACCACGGCGTGCCCGTATTTGCAGATGTGGAGCCCGCCACCAGGAACATCGACCCTCGAGAGATCGAGAGGAGGATAACTGAGAGGACTAAGGCGATAGTGGTAGTACACTTTGCTGGCCACCCAGCAGAGATGGATGAGATAATGGAGATAGCCGAGAGGCACGGGCTCTACGTCATAGAGGACGCCGCTCACGCTCACTTAGCTGAGTACAAGGGTAGGATGGCGGGTAGCTTGGGGCATGCTGCCATATTCAGCTTCCAGGAGAGTAAGAACATGACAGCGGGAGAGGGGGGTATAATAACGACTGATGACGAGGAGCTGGCTGAGCAGTGCGCATCGCTGAGGGAGCATGGGAGGCGCAGGGACAGGCCCTGGTACTACCACGAGGTGCTGGGCTGGAATTACAGGATGACGGAGATCCAGGCTGCAATTCTGAGAGTTCAGCTCAGGAGACTGCCCAAGTTAACTGAGGAGAGGCGGAGGAACGCCAGGTACCTATCCAAGGTTCTCGAGGAGTTTGAGTTCCTCTCGCCGCCCCGCGTCGCCCCCTACGTGAAGCACGCCTACCACCTCTACCCCCTCGACTACCAGCCATCAGTGCTGGGCATTGATAAGCACACTCTCGCCAGAGTGCTCCAGGCAGAGGGCATACCCCTATCGGAGGGCTACTGCTGGCCCATATACGAGAACCCAATATTCAGCGATCCCAGCAGGATGCCGGAGGTGCCCTTCAAGGTCCTGGGCAGAGAGGTGAGGTACGGGAGAGGGCTCTGCCCCGTGGCTGAGAAGCTGTGTTATGAGACGGGGATGTGGCTACCTGGCTATGTCCTGAACGCGCCTCGCGATGAGCTAGATGATGTGGCGAGAGCCCTGGAGAAAATAAACAGGTGTCGCGACGAGCTAGCTGAGGCATCTAGGCTATTAGCCTCTCAGCATTCTCCCTGAGTATCCTGCGCAGCGCCGAGCTGGGCAGCTCGAGGCTGAGGAGGAGGCTGAGGTGAGACCTATCCGGCCCGTACTGTCCCGAGTCGGATAGGCAGGGGAAGTCCGTGCCGAAGAGCACCCTGTCCTGGAACTCCAGCAGGAAGCGGTAGGCATGCTCAGGGTCTCTCCTGAGCGCGTTAAGCCCCGAGGTTGCCGAGATGTCAGCATACAGGTTATCGTGCCTCCTCAGTAGCTCCTGAACCAGCCCCTCAGCTCTCACCGGGCCCCTCGGGTACGCCTCAACCCCAGGGTCGGCGGATATGTGCCTCCACCAGCCAGGCCCGTGGGCTACGAGCCTTAAGTCTGGGTGCTCCCTGAGGACCTCGCCTAGGGCCTCCACGCCGTGGCAGTAATAGAGGCTGGGCCCCTCCTCGATGTGCACCAGCGCTGGCACCCCCAGGTCCTCAGCAGCTTCTAGGAGCCTGACGAGCCTGGGGTCATCCACCC
>QMRZ01000186.1 GCA_003649495.1 Thermoprotei archaeon
AAGCTACTGCTCTCGGAGCGCAGGATGGCGCTCCTCCTCGAGGACGTGGAGGGGCGGGAGGTGAGGGCGTGCACGGGCCTCTTCCTGAGGGAGGGGGATGTGGCAGCCGCGCTGGGCCTCGAGGAGCTGGGCGATCTGGATAAGAGGGTGGATGCCCTGATCGGGGCTGGCGTGGCCCTCTCGAGTCTGGAGAGGATCGCGATTCTCGCGAAGCTCTCAGAGCTCGCCAGCATGATGCCTAGGCTCGTGGAGAAGGCGCCTGTGATGGCTCGCGTCCTCGAAGGCGATGACGCCAGCCTCGCGATCCTCCCAGCCTTCAAGTTCTGGCCGAGCGAGGCATCGCCATCCATAACGTGTGGAGTCGTGATAGCTGGCGACGGCGACGGGGGCTACGTCGTGGCTAGCACGAGGCTCCAGATCCTGGAGGATGACGTGGCGTGCATCCACGTGGCCAGGCCCAGCCCCCTAGCCAGGGTCGTCGAGGGGGCTGAGCGCAGGGGGGAGGAGGTGCCCGCCGCAGTCATCCTCAGCCCCCCACTCCCCATGCTCCTAGCCTCCAGGATGCCTCAGCTGGGCGGCGTGGACCCCTACGCGCTGGCAAGCGCCATAGCGGGCGGCGGCATGCCGTTCTTCAGGGAGCCAGAGCTGGGGCTCTACGTGCCCGCGGAGGCCGAGGTCGTCCTGACAGGCTACATAGACCCGGGGGATAAGCGGGCTGAGGGGCCTCTCGGCTGGCCATCAGGCTTCTACTCGCCGCCCCAGCTCCAGCCGGCCTTCCACCTCTCCAAGGTCTACATGAGGGATGATGCCGTGGTGTACTTCACCCTGCCGTACAGGGGGCGGTTCGACGAGTACTGGATACAGAGGACGGTGGACAGGCTGCTATCGAGGGTTTACAGCAGGCTGATACCCGGGGTAGTGAGGGTCGCGACTCACCCGCCTGAGCTGGGGAGGATCCTCGTGGTCGCGGTCGACAAGAAGGGGGCTGGGAGAGGTAGGCTGGCCGCGATGGCGCTCGCCGGGATGCTGCCATCCCCCTACATCAAGCTGATAGTTACGGTCGACCCCTGGGTCAGGGTGGAGGACGCTGGGGAGGTGCTCTGGGCCCTCGCCACGAACGTCGACCCGGAGCGCGACGTCGTCAAGCTTAGGGGGGTCCAGGCTGATGAGCTTGACTCGCCTGCTAGCGGCGGCGAGCTGCGCGCGCTCATATGCGTGGACGCCACCTGCAAGACTAGGGAGGAGCTCGGGCGCGAGCCCCCGCCCAGGCTGGAGAGCCTGAAGGAGATGGAAGAGAGGGTGCGCGCCATGCTCCCCGAGCTCCTCGAGGCTCTGGGCGGCTAGAGCTGGGATGCCCTCAGCTCTTCCATAACCCTAGCCCTGTAAAGCTTGAGCGCCTCCTCCATGAACTCCGGCTTCAGCATGCCGTAGGGGGTTGGCGTCTCGAAGATCCTCTTCGGGAACCTCAGCTTGGAGAAGTCGAAGCCCTCATCCAGCTTGTACCTCAGCTTGAGGAGGTGTATCCTCCTGCCCAGCTCCCTCAGCTCCTCCTCACTCCTCTCCTCGCCGAGGGGCTTGAAGGCCTCCACCACGAGATCGGGCTTGTATATGCCCCTGGCGAACAGGCATAGGACCAGGCTGGTGAGTACCTGCCTCCACCTCTCCTCCCTGATGAGGTAGTCGACTATCTCCTCCACCCCCAGCTCCCTCCCCACGTTCCTCTCATCGTAGGAGTAGCCAGCCGCGTCGAGGTGGCTGTGCCTCGAGCCCACCGCGAAGCCTATGTGGGCCGCCGGGCCCGTGTGGTAGCCGGGCATCTCGTTGCCCCCGTAGGTTAGGGCGAAGTCCTCTCCCCCGTACTCCCTAGCCGCGCAGGCAGTGCCCCTGGCGAGCGCCGCGTAGAACTCGTTAGGCTGCTCCACGATCATCTCTATCGCCCTCAGGTACTCCTCGTAGTCGCCCCACCTGGGCTTCACGCCCATTGTCTCGCGCTCCCCTATCAAGCCCCTCTCGAATGCCTCTGTCATCCACGCGAGCGCGACGCCTGTGCTCATGGCGTCCAGCCCGTAGACCTCGACGGCGTCCAGGAGCATGAGCAAGCCCTCAGCCGACCTTATGCCCAGCATTGTGCCGAGCGCGTAGATGGGCTCGTAGTCGTAGGAGACGAAGGTGGTCTTGTAGAAGTAGGGCTCGTGCTCGTAGGGCTCCCTGAGGGCGGCTAGGTGGATGCACGCGACTGGGCAGTGGGCGCAGGAGACCCTCCTGCCCAGGTACCTCTCAGCCAGCCTCTCGCCCGACACCTCCTCCGCGTGCTCGAACTTCGCCTTCCTCAGGTTCATGGTGGGCAGGGCGCCCAGCTCATTGAGGGGCAGCACGTTCTGCGCAGTGCCGAGCTCGTGGTACTTCTTGGTGGCGGGGGTCCCTATTATCTCCCTGAAGATCTTATCGTACACCCTCCTGTACACGGCCTTGTCCACGACTGGCACGCTGCCCCTCCCCACCACCACGAGGGCCTTCAGCTTCTTGCTGCCGAACACCGCGCCCAGGCCGAGCCTCCCGAAGTGCCTGAAGGTGTCCACGACTACGCACGCGTACCTTACGAGCCTCTCGCCAGCGCGCCCAATCCTCATTATTGTCCTGAAGCCGTGGCCCCTCTCGACCTCCCTTATTATCCTCCCGACGGTGTGTGTGCTCCTCATCCCCCAGAGGGCCCTGGCATCCCTGAAGTACACCCTGTCCCCGTATATGGAGACCCAGACTGGGATGTCGCTCGCGCCCCTTATCACTATCGCGCCGTAGCCCGCCAGCCTGATGGCTATAGCGCTCCTGCCGCCAGCGTGGCTCTCGCCGAGGTTCCCGGTCAGGGGGCTCTTGAACATGGCGACAGTCTTGCTGGCCATCGGGTAGAGGCCGTTGAAGGGGCCGACGGCGAACACTATCGCGTTATCGGGCCCCAGGGGGTCGGCGCCCCTCGGCACCTCCTCCCTCAGCAGGTTTATCGCTACTCCAGTCCCACCGATGTACTCCTCGAAGAGGTCCCTGCGGTCCTCAACCCAGAACCTCTTCGAGGATAGGTCGATGTACAGCACCCGGGGTAGGGGGTCCTTCCTATGCACTCGCCCTCACCTCCTCAAGCTCTATCACGCCGTAGGGGCAGTACTGGGCGCATATGCCGCAGTGGACGCATATGATCGGCTTATTGGACTCCTCATCCCACATCACCGCGCCTATCGGGCAGGCCCTCACACAGTTGCCGCAGCTCACACACTTCTTCGGATCCATTAGCACTCCGCCGCCCTTCCTGGGTTTGAGGGCCCCGGTGGGGCAGCTGGCGGCGCACGGGGGGTCTGGGCAGGCCCTGCAGACTATCACCCTGAAGCCC
>QMRZ01000187.1 GCA_003649495.1 Thermoprotei archaeon
CAACTAGCGATAGTGTTGATTAAATCCGTGATGAACTGCTTGAGCTGGTCCAGGGGGTTCATTATGCCAGCTTCTGATGAGACTATTAGATCCTCCTCCAGTAGCTCCCTGACGTCCACCACTACCTTGCATTGCTCTATGATATCGTCAAGGGCTAAGTCCACCACGTAGTTTATCTCATCCTTGTTCATACCTCTACACCCATTAATACCATCAGCTTAAACTTCGATATCTCTACTAAAAGCTTCCTCAGTAGATCCTCCCAGCCCTTAACGTCTAGAGTGAAACGCCTAGAGCGCTTGCCCCTCCACTCTATGTCTAGATATACGTGGTACCACTTGTCACCGCTGATCAGCTCTGACTTGGGTATCTCGTATATAGTGACGAGGGCACCGTCTAGCGTGAACGAGAATGGCGGGATTATGGTCTCCAGCCTCTCTGCCGACATACGTGAGAAAAATGTGGGGGGGCTTTAATAAATAAAGTAGCTACTGCCTGGCCTTCGATATCTTCCTTTGGACCTCTAAAAAGGCATACACCTTCTTGCTCAGGTCCCTACACGCCTCTACTAATACACAGTTGTCGCGCTTGTCGCATTGGACTTGGACCGCCATGGCCACCACTTGCTGAGCCGCGAAGATCAGGTCAGAGACTGCGTCGCTGATCTCCTTGCGTAGCTCGTCGGGCAGGGGCGTCGGGACAACCCTTATCTCAGGAGTAGCGCCAGTTGCTCCCTCCTCCTCCTCACTCTTTCTCCTAGATTTTCTAGATCGCTTCTTAGTCTCGGTAACCATTTACTCACCCTCTCATACAACTTATTGAGGGTATTTACGTCTAACCCTTGTCTCCTCCAGTACTCCAACCACCACGCCTTGAACTCCTCCTCACTCATGCTCTTGAAGGCATCGTAGCCCCACCTGTGCCTCTTTTTCTTGTGTCCTATGAGCATCGCCACGGCACGCTTGTAGAGGTTCTTGCGGAATACGTCCACGTCCTCATGCTCCAGGATTGCGTCTACCAATGCATCTAGATGATAGAAGAATAGGCGTAGCTGGTGGTAGTGATCCGCCCTCTCACTACGGTAGTACGCTAGGGTCTCCTCTGGTCTCTGGTAGTTCCCGAACGCTACTCCCGTGGCCCTGTAACGTGATATCATCCTGCGAACCTTCCAGTCTATGAAATGGGCTGGTACTGGGGTGCCCACCTTGGCTGGTGCCCTGGGGTTGGGTTTAAACATGCTCTTCCTGTCCATCAGTATTCCTAGATTCAGGGGCGTGATGTTGAGTATGAAGCCCGCGTTAAGCTCATCGAATCTCGTGAACTCCACGTCGTACTCCTCCCCCCTCCACGTGATGATGGGGAAGGTGGCCTTCTGTGAGCCCCTCTTACATAGCTTGCTGTAGTTAAGCAAGTTGTAGTCCAGGATGAATGTCTCGAAGAGGGCCTGGAAGTGTAGGGCCAATCTATTGTATATCGCCTCCACCACGCCCTCCACTATGAAACCCCTATCCACGGCTACCTGGTATAACTTCCTTATCCTATTGAAGTCCATCCTGCGTTTGGCCAACTCTAGTAGTGTAGCCCTTATGAAGTCCCTGATGACGGGTGGATCTACATAGCTAGTGCCGTAGGTGCTCTCCCCAACTATCAGCTTCCTCCTCTTTTGCTCTATCAGCCAGCCGAAGTACTCTGGCCAGCAGGTGGCGAGCACGAAGGTGGCGTAATCCAAGAGCGGGGGCACCCTCCCCTGGTAGTAGTCCCAATAGAACTGCCTATATGCCTCACCCACGTCCAGCGGTATTAGTTTCAGCTTTATCCCCTGTAGGAACTCCTCTAGGGTGGGTAGCTCTGCCCTAAACTCTGGGTCTAGGGGCGCGGTCTCGTAGGGCTCCAGGCCGAATATGAATAGGTTGGATATATCGAGCCAGATGAAGTACATGGACTCTGCCCAGGCCCACTCCCCGAATACGCCTTCCGTGTCTATGGCGCGTAGGTAGTTGTTCCAGATGGCATTCTCGCTGAGCACCTTCGCGAAGTACTTCTGCTTTTCCTGCCTACTCTCATTTACCTTCTTTTCGAGGTATGGCGACGCCATGGCTACTCGCCCCTGATCTCCCTGGCTATTTCAACCGCTCTCTCCTTGGATACGCGACCTAATAGCTCTACTACCCTCTCGAACCAGTACAACACCCTTCTCTGGTTGGGGCACCTGTCACAGATCTTCCCCCTTCCGATGCAATCCCAGCATATCTCGCTACATTTGTAGTAGTTTTCTAGCGCTCTCCTGAGCGCGAGTTCTGCGCTCATGCTCCCACCATCTTGAGTAGGCGTGGGTATATCTCCTCTGCGTCGAATCTATTCAATATATTAGTCACTTTCAGTCTCCTCTCTCTGTAGTCATCCTCGTGGCTCTTCCTTAGGTCTATTGCCTCATCCATGGCTTCTGCCAAGCGCTTTGGATCGTAGATGTGGAACTCGTACTCTATGCCCTCTCCCGTGTAGACGTACCTAAGCTCGTCGTACTCGAATATGATGTTGTTCTCCAGATCTGAGACCTCGGTTAGGGGCGGGTATGCGCAATGGATGGCTGGGGTCCCACACGCATTGGCCTCTAGCAATGGTAGACCGAAACCCTCTGCTAGTGAAGGCATTATCAAGTAGTCTATCGCTGAGAGGAACGCCATTATCTCCTCCCTGCTACGGGTCCCAAACACCGTGTCTATGTAGATGTGGGGCACGTCGCCTATCCTGCGTCTAGCCTCAGGATTGGTGACTAGATGAACTACGAAGTCATCTCTTTTCTCGGATAATATGCTCACCGCCTTAGCTAGGAAGTCAAGGCCCTTGCGCACATGGCTGTGGCTCACCACACCGAAGATCACCTTGTCGCCATGCATCCTCTCCAAATGTCTCCTGGCGATGCTTGATAGTCTCCTCCCCTCCTCAACCACCTCCCTCACTAGACCATGAGGAATGATGCTCCTCACCTTGAAGCCCGCCTCCTGTAGCTTATCCCTCACGTAGCGACTACACGCGACGAATTCCACATCCCTGAGCATCCAATCCGCTATCAAGTGTCGCCTGGGTCTCCCCTCTATCATCGTGTAGTAGAGAGCGGGCTTATCGTAGTGGACCCTTAGATCCCTATACAAGAGCATGTATTCAGCACAGAATAAGGGGCTGGCGGGGTATATCATTATCACGCCATCGCTTAGCTTTGCCAAGGTGGAGGGGGTTTCGACATAGCTCATTATCCTGGGCACGTGACCCCTCTTCTGCGCTACATACGCTATGTCTTTGGCTACGTTCAATAGAGAGGTGGCCCTACCAGCCACTAGTGCGAGCCTCACACCTGAATCAAGC
>QMRZ01000188.1 GCA_003649495.1 Thermoprotei archaeon
AGGCGCGGTGTGGTGAAGTGCTCGGCGGTTACGCTAGCCTGCGTCTTGGCAGTGATAATCGCGGCGGGGCTATGTAGTACTGGAGGCGTGATCAGTGGAGTCCAGCTGGGGCTGAAGGTGGGGCTGGTTATACTGTCCACCCTCTTCTACAATGTGTACTGTGAGCTAGGCTTCGAGGATAAGCTCAGAGGGGCTCTGAGGGGAGCGCGAAGCCCTGAAGGTGATCTTCGCCGTTTACCTTTCCGGCTTCATGGAGCAACACAGCCTCGAACATGATACTCGGAGCCCTGGTCGACTCCTACGCGGTAGCTACCCTAGATCCCTACCTTATTCTCGCCTTACAGAATGTTGAGGGAGGTTTAGGCAGCATGATAGCCGTTCACCACACCTGTAGCTTCATGTTTCAGGGTGCATCCTTCTGTATCCGCCACGGATGGGTAGGATATGCTGGCTACTGCCACGATCTACGCTCTTCCAGCGCTCCTATCCCCGTTAGCTCGATGAACTCGCCCCCTTAGAGCTAGCGGCGTAGCTAGCCTCATAGCACATGGAGGTGCAGCGGGAGCGTCAATAAGAGGCGAGAATGGCGCCGGGGCCGGGATTCGAACCCGGGCACCCCAGGGGGGTAGCGGGTAGCTCGCCAGGCTTGTCCTCCAACAGATCTCGAGCCCGCCGCCTTGGTCCACTCGGCCACCCCGGCTCCAGGCTTTAGTCGCAGCTCCCCTTATCTACTTTCCGCGCCTTCGGCATGTAGAAGGCCTCCTCGCTCAACTCTTTCTCCCTTAAAAGGCTATTTATACGTACATACCGGGGTATGACGTGGGTTCCCACGATCCCGGGTCCGTGTTGCAGCATTCTCACCTCGGGTTCGAGTGGTTCAATTGGAGGGGCTATGGAGAGCCTTGACGAGATATTCGAGAGGTACCTGTCCCGGTCGAGGATATTCAAGAACAGGGAGAAGCTGCTCCCCGACTACGTGCCGAGAGAACTCCCCCACAGAGATGAACAGATAATAAAGCTCGCCAAGATACTGGCCCCCGCCCTAGCGGGCTCCCGCCCGTCTAACGTGTTCATCTACGGGCTCACGGGCACGGGGAAGACCGCCGTGACTAAGTACGTGCTTCGGAGGCTCTCGGAGAAGGGCCAGGATAAGGTGTTGTTCGCGTACGTGAACTGTAGGCAGAACAACACTAGCTATAGGGTCATGGCAGAGCTGGCTAGGAGCCTTGGGGCTCGCGTCCCATTCACGGGCCTGGCGACGAGTGAGGTCTTCAAGAGGTTTGTAAGGGCGCTGGAGAAGAGGGGCAGGATAATGGTAGCCGTGCTCGACGAGATCGATCACTTGGTCAAGAGGAGTGGCGATGACGTGCTATACTTCTTGACTAGGATCAATGAGCAGCTCTCCAGGTCTAGGCTCTCGCTAATAGGCATAACAAACGACTTGAAGTTCACGGAGTTCCTGGATGCCAGGGTTAAGAGCAGCTTGGGGGAGGAGGAGCTGGTGTTCCCGCCCTACACTGCCAGGGAGCTTGAGGATATACTGAGGCAGAGGGCTGAGGAGGCGTTCCACGAGGGCGTGCTGGCCCCCGAGGTCATACCCACTTGCGCGGCTATAGCCGCGAAGCAGAATGGGGACTGTAGGCTGGCTCTGGACTTGCTGTTGAAGGCCGCTGACATAGCTGAGAGGGAGGGGGCGTCGAGGGTTGAGGCGGAGCACGTGAGGCAGGCACAGAGGGAGATAGAGAAGAACGTGACTGTGGACGTGATAAGGTCGATGCCCCTCCACGTCAAGCTGGTGCTCGTGGCGATATACCTGCTGGAGAGGGAGGGTGCTAAAAACCTCACCACGGGCCTCATCTACAACAAGTACCTGGAGATAACCAGGATGCTGGGGATGGACCCCGTGACTCAGAGGAGGGTTAGCGACATAATAAATGAGCTGGACATGGCGGGGATAGTCAACGCGAGGGTCGTGAGCCTAGGCAGGTATGGGAGGACTAAGATCATAAAGATCAGCGCCAGCCTGAAGAGCATCGAGGAGGGGTTGCAGGAGGATCTCTTCATGCTCGGCGTTACAGAGCTCGTGACCAGGTAGTGCTCAAGTAAGGTCGCCACACGTGCACCAGACCTCGTGAATGAGGTCGTAGAGCTCGTCGAGTCCCTCGCCCCTCAGCGCCGAGATCATGGGAATCCTGCTCGCCACGCTGTACTCGTCCAGCAGAGCGGCCATTTGGGCCGCGAGCTCCGAGACCACGCCTCTCTCCCTGGAGAGGTCCTCAACCAATGCACGTGGGTCCTCCAGCCACCTGCTGACGGCCCTGGACTGCTCCAGGTCGCTCTTGTTCAGCGCGACTACTGTCGGCAGGTCCAGGCGTAGCTGGGCTACGAGGCCCATGAGCTTGAGGGTGACAAGCTCCGAGGGCCTCGCCGCTAGGGATGCGTCGAATAGCATGAGGGCGCATGCAGCCCCCCGCTTGGCGAATTCTCGCGAGAACGCGGGCCCCGTCTCGTGGAAGACGAAGAGCTCCATCTGCCCAGGCGTGTCCACTATCACGAAGTCGGCGTCGAGGTTGTCGACCTCCACCATTATCTCCTCCCTGCGCCTGTAGAGGAGCTCCATGCTGACTATCAGTGCCCCGTTGGGGCCTAGCCCCCTCTCCCTCATGACGTCCCTAACCCGGACGTACTTGCGCACGTCGACGTCCGGGGCATAGGGCGTTTGCTCAGCGCCGGGGTCTAGGTTGACGTAGGCCACACTGAAGCCCTGCTGCTCCTCTATCCACCTGCCAAAGGCCGATGACAGCGTGCTCTTGCCGCTACCCGCTGGTCCCATTACCACAAGGTATAGTGCCTGGCCCACAGGGTAGCTTCCAGCCACGGGCAGAAGGCGCGGCTAGGCTTAAGGAGTTTATCTGGCTCATCGTCACATTTAAAGCTGTACGCCACCCCAGGTAGCGGTAACGCCATGTGGATTGCCGGGCGCTGCGCCCTCTTATCATTGCTGCTAGCTGCCTCAGCTGTGGTGGGGGCTGCCCTGCCCCTCAGCATTGAGGTGGAGGCGGCCTTTCAGGATAAGTCCACCTTAGCGTACATAATCAGGGTCTCCCGCGTCCCCACGTCCACAGCGAGTATCTCAGTGCTCGTTAGGGGCTGGGAGGGGGAGGTGGTGGGCCGCAAGACCGAGGTAGTAGCCGCTAGGCCTGGTAGCCCCCTCGTGGTAGCTGGCACCATGACGTTCCCTCAGCCGCTGAGCCCCGGCCTCTACTCCATCGAGGTGAGTGTGGAGGCTGGCGAGTTAAGCGCTACGAGTAGCGCGGAAGCCCCCCTGCCCCCCGAGG
>QMRZ01000189.1 GCA_003649495.1 Thermoprotei archaeon
CCTAGTTGCTGGGGGCCAAGCCGACAAACCCCAGCCCCCAACCAGCCGGGCCCCAATGACCACGCGCGCGCCATGCCAACCACATCCCAGAGCCTCGACGGGCGAGGCGGTAGTCATAGCTGCGGTGTGAGTGGCTATAGCAGCGATTGCGGTATGCTGCTCTTCCTGCTAGGCGTCACATTTACAATGACTGTTAGATGCATCACGGGACGCCTTCGAGCTATGCCGGAGGTCTCAGGGTAGAGGATGTGCTCAAGGGCGCTGAGGAGTTGAGGAAGGAAATAGAGGAGCTTAAGGCCTTGGTGCGCGGGATTAAGGAGATACCGGAGGAGTAGGTAGTTGTTGCTACAGCGTTACGAAGTCCTCGATCTTCGGCAGCCTCGGCGGTAGCCCCTTGCGCTTCCTGATGCTCATCACAAGGTCCAGGAGCATGGACTGCGGCACTGGGGCCCAACGGGCGAACTCGGTAGCCCAGAAAGCCCTGCCCTGAGTGGCCTCCCTCATCTCATCAGCGAGGTTAAAGGTCTCGCTGACAGGGATCTCGCCCAGCACCTTCATGAGCATGCCCTTCTGCTCGAGGCTCAACACCTTGCCCCTGTGCCTATTCAACACGCTCAGCACGCCGCTCAGCCACTCCTGGGGGACCTTGACCTCTATCTTCATTATGGGCTCTAATAGGGTCGGGTTGGCGTCTAAGAAGCTGGCGAATATCGCGTTCTTAGTAGCGGGCATTATCTGTGCAGGCCCTCTGTGAGCCGGGTCCTCGTGGAGTATCGCGTCAGTCAGCACAACCTTCACGCCTCTGACAGGCTCCTGGGCTAGCGGCCCAGCCTCCATAGCCCAGCGGAAGCCCTGGACTATCGTGTCAGCTACCTCACGTAGGTGTTGGACTCCCGAGGTCCTGTTAACGAATATGTTGAAGTTCTCGTCGATATCCCATATCCCTCTAGCCTCATCGCTGTCCCAGCCCGCGTACTCCCTCAACAGCTTCGCCCTAGTCCTCCAGTCCTGGTCGGCGTAGACCTTGCCCTCCTGAAGCAGCTTCAGCGTATCCTCGTTCAGCGGCTCGACGTAGATGTATAGCTTGTTGTGCTTGTTTGGCGACTTGCCCTCGAACACCTCGCCCTGCCTCCTGACAGTCTCCCTGTACCTGACTATGGGCTGGGATGTCACAACGTCGAGCCCCGTCCGCTGCTTTAAGTCCCAGAGGACTATCTCCAGGTGCAGAGTGCCCATGCCGCTGATCAAGTACTCGCCCGTCTCCTCGTTAATGTGGACTTTGAGGGTTGGGTCCTCGATAGCGAGCTTCCTGAGGGCGTCGACAAGCTTGGGGAGGTCGCTGCTCCGTCTCGGCTCGATGGCTATCGTCACCACAGGCTCGCTGATGTAGGCCATCCGCTCGAAGGGCACCATCACATCCTTGTAGTTGATGTCTACTATTGTCTCCCCAGCCCTCGCCTTATCGGGGCCCAGGACGGCGACTATGTTGCCAGCCGTGACCTCGCCTATCTTTTCCCTGTACGGCCCCATGTAGAGGCTGACCTGCAGTATCCTGCTCTCAGCCTTAGCGTTCACAAGCCACACCTCCTCGCCTGGCCTGACCGTGCCGCTGAACACCCTGCCCGTCACCACGAAGCCCGCGTGAGGGTCAGCTATCACCTTGCTGACCGCTATCACTGTGGGGCCCTCGGGGTCGCACTCGAGCATCGCTCTCCCAACCTCGCTGTTCAGGTCCCCCCTCCACAGCTTGGGAACCCTGTACCTCTGTGCCACCTTGGGGTTCGGGACGTGCTCAACTATCATGTCGAGGAGCGCGACGTGCAGGGGGAAGTCCTTCGCTAGCTCCTCGTAATACCCCTTCTCGTACGCGTCGATTATATAGTCGAACTTCACGCCCTTCTCAACCGCTATTGGGACCGTCAGCCCCCACCTGTGCAGCGCGCTGCCGAATGCGACCTGCCCCCTCTTGAAGTCGACCTTCCACGCATCCTTGTACTTGGGGTCGGCGTAGAGCTCTATCAGCATGTTGAACTCCTTGACTATCTCGATGAATCTCTGCTGTATCTCGCGAGGGCTCAGCTTTAACTCTCTAATCAGCCTGTCCACCTTATTTATGAAGAGGAGCGGCCTGACGTATTCATTAAGCGCCTGGCGGACCACGGTCTCGGTCTGCGTCATCACACCTTCTACTGCGTCAACCACAACCAAGCCGCCATCCATCATCCTCAGGCTCCTAGTCACGTGGCCAGTGAAGTCGACGTGGCCAGGCGTGTCGACCAAGTTAATCACGTACGGCTTGCCCCTCCACTCGTGGTAGAGCGATATGTTAGCCGCCTTAACCGTCATCTGCCTAAGCTGCTCTATCTCCACGTAGTCTAGGGCCAGCGCCTTGCCAGCTACCTTCGGGCTCAAGAGCCCAGCGGCCATCAGGAGCGAGTCAGTCGTGGTAGTCTTGCCGTGGTCTACGTGAGCGAGTGTGCCTATATTCCGCACTTGCTCTACATTCCTCATCAGCTTCGCTATCTCCTCAACCTGCCGGAATCTCACCATGAATCTCCACCAGGGCTCAAGACCCCTTACCGTGAGCAGATAAATCTTTGGCCCTGCTAGGACTTCTCAGGGTGGAGCCGGAGGTACTCCTCGACGAACACCTCGACAACCCTCTTAACCCCCTCCGCGTCGAGCTTAGCTGTGTTGAGGACCAGATCGGCTACGGAGTAGTCGTCTATGTCGAGGCCATAGTATCTCAGAGCCCTCCTCCTATTGCTCTCCTCCCTGACCCTTATCTCGGCTAGCGCCTCATCCAGGCTCTTGCCGTCGCGGGCCGCTAGTCTGCGCGCCCTCACCTCAAGCGGCGCTGTGAAGAGGAACTTGAGGTCTGCCGAGTCCCCGAGGACCCACACAGCCAGGTGCCCTTCAATGACCGCGCCGCCCTTCCTAGCCTCCTCTTCAGCCCGCCTATCCACCTCGAGGTCTATGCTGGAGTCCTCCTCAGCCAGCTTATGGAGCTCCAGGAGGCTGAGGCCGCGCTCCTTAGCTATCCTCCTGAACAGCGCCCCGCTGGACACGTACCTCAGGTTGAACCTCTCAGCCAGGTACTTAGCATGCGTCGTCTTCCCGGATCCGGGCTTGCCGCTAACGGCTATCACGAGCCTCCTCATAAGCTTCCCCAAGGGTCGGGGAAGGGGGGCAGCTTAAGAATGCTAGCCCTGGCTGCTAAAGTAAAGGGCATCTACAGCAGCCTTAAGCCCCCTCCTCAAGCACTCGCTACACAGGTAGCCTCCATAGGCTCGGGTGGGCGGCCTGTGCCCCCTCCTCTCCTCCCTAG
>QMRZ01000190.1 GCA_003649495.1 Thermoprotei archaeon
CTCTGATGCCCATTACTACGCAGACTATGAAGAGGACCATCCACAGCCAACCCCCTAGGACTATGCGCAGAATCAGGAACAGCACGGCTAGCGCGAAATACGCTGCGGGGGACACCGTCTCACGCCGCGATTAGCAGCAACAACTGTATAAAAGTGCTGGTTTTTACAGTTCATGTAAAACCCGATAATCAGGGTTCTTAATCCGCAATACGAGGGCCAGGTTTACGAGGTGAAGAGGCTCAGCGAGCTGGATCCCAGGAGTAGGCTCCTCATAAGCGTGATGATGCAGCACTGATTAATACACCCCGAGCTTACCTGTGCGCTTAAGCCGCTTCTCAACGTGGAGTATTGCCAGGTAGCCAGCGGCGTTCAACGCGACGGCTAGGGCCGCTACCAGCAGGTACTCCAGGTGAAGTGGCAGAAGAGTGGGAGTGCCCATAGCTTCATGCCTCAATAGGTCTGCTACGTAGGTGAACGGCAAGGCATAGGATATGTACTGCAGCGGCGCTGGCAGCCCCCTAATCGAGTAGAAGATCCCGCTCAACCCCATGATGACGAACTGAAGTATATTCGAGAGAGCCCCCGGGTTCTTAATCCATAATATGAGTGTGCCATAGATCAGGCCGAAGCCCACAGCGATAGCCATAGCTGCTGCTAGTACGAGTAGGACTGGGAGGGGGTTCTCCACGGTTATGGGCTTACCAAATAGCAGCTGGACAAACACGTACATGTAGGCTGTATTCAAGGTGAGGCTGAAGAGCTCGAACGTCAGGCGCCTCGTGAATAGCACGGCCCTATTAGCATTAGTCAACAGCAACTGCTCCAAAGTGCCCATCTGCTGCTCGCTACGCACAGCGCTGCCAATGCCCATTAGCGAGGTTGATACCACGTACCACAATACCATCCCCCAGAAGAAGTTCTGGGCGACCACTCCGCTCCCCCACGCCTCCGGAGGCAGGAACAGGAGTATCGGGAGGAGTATTACAACGGCCCAGAGGGGCGATGTAATTAGGTCTGAGAGTATCCACATGGGGTATCTGAGGTATATCCTCACGCCCACATAGGCGGCTGCGCACAACTCCCTTAACACCTTCAGGAGGCTAGTACTTAGAAAGCTCGCCCCGCCTCCTAGCCTCACTCTCCCACCTCCTATAGGAGTAGAGGCCTATGACCGGGTATGCCACTGCTAATGCGAGGAGAGTTAAGAGCCTCCTGTCCAGGGGGCTTACCCCCTCGCCAGCTAGTAGCAAGCTCCTGAGTATGCTGATCACATGAGTAGTTGGAAGCACCTGCGAAAGCGCGCTAACCCAGGCTGGGAACACCGTAAGGGGGTAGAAGTACCCTGACAGCAGTATCACCACGCTCTGCACGAGGCTAACGACAGCGCCTGGCTCCTTGTACCTCACCACTAGGGCGGCTAGGGCGAGGGCAATCCCCAGGAGGGGTAACATTCCAAGCGCTAACACGCTACAGGCGTATAGGAAGTCGATAGGGCTGCTCAGCACTCCACTAAAGGCTAAGACGGGGAGAGTAGTGGCCAGCAGTACTACTACCATGATCGTTGAGTGGGGGAAGAGGTACAGGATCCAGATAAGCCACGTAGGCGCTGGCGCCAGGTAGTGGAGCTCGAACGTCCCTAGTAGCTGCTCACTCCTGATCGAGTAAGCCACGTCCTGTAACAGCACCTCAGTCGCCAGGAGAAGAGCTGTGCCGAGGGTGTAGAAGAGGAAGGGGTTACTCACGCCCGTATTCCTGGCGAAGTTCTCCACTGCTCTCGGCCCCGCTATGGAGTAGCCTATACCATTGAAGAGGCCTGATAGCATGTAGGGAAGGGCGATGAAGGCGAATATCCACGTGGGGTACCTCAGCCATATCTTCATCTCCTTCACGTACACGCCCAGGGCAGCTCTGGCCAGCCTCCTAACTCTCTCCAAGCTTCTCACCGGTCAATTCGATGAACACGTCCTCCAGAGTGGGCTCAACGATCTTCACAGAAAGCACCTTCATGCCGGCCCTAGAGATGGCGCTTAACACATCGCCCAGGTCATCAACTCCATCCTCGAATATGAGCCTCAGCTCTCCCATGCTTGATGCCGGATCTCTAATCCTGGTGTAGATCCTCCTGAGGCCCCTAACGGAGCTCAGCGCCTCTGCGGCTGAAGGAGGTATGTTGAGGGCCTCCACCTCCACCACGTTATTCCTCCCGACCCTCCTCTTCAGCTCGGAAGGTGTGTTGATGGCGACTATCCTCCCCCTGTTTATTATGGCCACCCTATCGCAGAGGAGCTCCGCCTCGAACATGTTATGTGTGGTGAGCAGCACGGTCTTACCCTGCCTCTTCATCTCTAGTATCAACTCCCTCACGCGCCTAGCCGATGCCGGGTCTAGGCCTATAGTGGGCTCATCGAGGAACAGGATAGGGGGGTCGTGCAGCAAGGCCCTGGCGAAATTCAGCTTGGACTTCATCCCAGTGCTGTACTCCTCTACAAGCCTATCCGCGTCATTCTCCAGCCCCACGAGCTTCAACACCTCATTAATCCTCTTCTCGGCCTCGCGCCTCGGCATCTGGTAGAGGTAGGCGAAGTACCTGAGATTCTCCCTCCCAGTCAGCTTCCAGTAGAAGCCCCTATCACTGTAGAGGCTAACTCCTATACACTCCCGGACTCTGGAGGCCTCCTTAACTACGTGGAACCCATTAACCCACGCCTCTCCCGCATCCGGCAGGAGCAGGGTTGACAGTATCTTGATAGTAGTGGTCTTGCCAGCTCCATTGGGGCCTAAGAGCCCGAATATCTCCCCCCGCCTCACGCTAAACGATACTCCCCTCAGCGCCTCTACACGCCGCTTAACGCTCCTAAAGAGGCTCTTCCTCTCCTTAGTATAGAAGACCTTCACTAACCCCTCAGCCACGATCGCCTCCTCCACGCTGCTCACCTCCATTAGAGGGCTCAACTCTTACCAGCTGGCCTCTAACCACAGCGGCTGGATCTACCTCCGCCTCCTCAGCATAGTAGACGTTACCCATTACTCTACACCCCTTGCCTATTCTCACCCTGCGCGCCCTCACCTCCTCGCACTCCACGTACTCTAGGTCGACGTTAGCTCCCTCCACCCTCCCCACCTTCAGGAAACCCCTACGCCTGCGGCTCACGCTGATCTCGAGGGGCCCTATCCTCACCACGGTGCGCGCCTCCCCCCCTCTCACGACCACCTCCTCGGCTCTCAGCGAGCCTCTAATGACGCTCCTCCCCTCAGCTGTAAGCTCAAAGCTCCTACACTCCACGTCGCCCCCCACCCTAAGCGAGCCGCTGGCCACTAA
>QMRZ01000191.1 GCA_003649495.1 Thermoprotei archaeon
GGAGAAGGTAGAGCTGGTGTGCTCGAGGGCTTACGTGAAGAGGCTGGACGCTGAACCCCTGGTGGAGTTCCTGGTAAGCCACGGCGTCTTCGCGAGTAGGGAGGAGGCGGTCAGGAGGCTGGGGGAGATAGAGGAGGCGGTCAGGATCTCCGGGACGCTAGTGGCTCAGAGGGTCTGGTGGCTGTTCTTCAGCCCCGAGAACAAGCCCAAGTGGCTGGCGTGGCTCGTGAAGAAGTACGGGCTGACGCCGGAGCAGGCTAAGAGGATACTTGACGCGATAGACGTGCTGCCAGCCTCGAAGAGGAAGCCAATGGACACCTACCTCACCCTGGCAAGGAACAATATGACGAACACCGAGTTCCCAGACCACCAGCTGAAGGTACTCAAGACGTACATGGAGCCCGGCTTCAGGCTCGAGGAATACGACAACGCGATAATGAGGAAGCACGACGAGAGGTACGTCAAGCTGCTCTACGAGTACGAGGACTTCGTTAAGGCCTACGAGCTGACTCCCGAGCTCATCGAAGTCTTCAGAGAAGCAGGTGTTAACGTCGACGGTATGGGCACTAACGGCCTGCGCCCAGAGGAGTGGGGCAAGTTCGGCTCGACTGTGAAGACGATGAGGGGCTTCACTGAGGCCTACCTGAGGTTCAGGGAGGAGTGCGTCAGGGTAGCCAAGGAGGTCGCGAAGGAGCTCGGGAGGGCCTAGGGAAACCTACTTCATTTTCTTGAGTACTAGCTCAGAGCAACACCCCCCATCCGCCTCCATGGCGGGCACTGCACTTAACGCCTAGCCCACAACACCCGGTCCAGCACGTAGAGCACTTGGTAGGGGCTCGAGCCTGGGACAGGCGTGGGCTCTAGGCTACATCACACCAGCCGCTGCGGGACGAGATGGGGGATAAAAAGGCCTACGAGTGCGCCAGAGCTGGTGCAGCCTTCTCAGACTTCCAGTAGCTCGGCCTCGAGGCGCTCAGTATCGAGCAGTGCTAGCGTCGACCTCCCAGTTAAGTAGCCACACACCTCGCCGGGGTTGATTATCAATGTTTGCCCCACTCTCCTCACATCTACTTCATGAGTGTGCCCGTAGATCACTACATCGTACTCGCCGCTCTTGGCCAGGGCAGTGGTCAGCGACTTGGTCTCGGGAGCGCCGCCAGCCCCGTGCAGGAGCAGCACCTTGAGCCCCTCAACCTCAATTGCTAGAGGTGGGGGGGCCAGCGTGGCCCCCGCCTCCCGGGCCACTCGCGCCAACACTAGCAGCTCACCATCATTATTCCCGAAGACCCCCGTGAACTCGAAGCCCCTAGCCAGTATCCTCCTCAGGGTGAAGGGGGCTATGATGTCGCCGGCGTGAAGCACGCGCTTAACGCCTCGCCTCTCCAGCTCCCTCAAGGCCTTATCCAGCGCCGCCAAGTTATCGTGGGTGTCAGCCATAACCCCTATCTTCGCCACGTCAGACCACTTTAGGGACCGCTTAAAATGAGTTGACTCCACTGGCGCCACGCGCAGTTAAGGGGTTCCCTAGAGGCGGGCAGAGTACGCCGAAAGTAATGGTTAGGCGCTGAGGACCTGCAGCAGGGCCTCCTCAACCCTCTCTAGGAGGTAGTCCAGCCCCACCCTCTTAAGGGCTGATATGAAGAGGAGCTCTCTAGCCTCACCCCCTAGCGCCCTGATTAGCTCGCCCGCGTGCTCCGGCCTCATTATATCCACCTTGTTGGCCGCGATTATGAGCCGCGAGCCGCCCAGCAACTCCCTCACGCCTCTGTACACGGCCAGCTGGAAGTCCAGCGGGTAGCCGCAAGTGGTGGTGGGGTCGAAGAGGTATACGGCAACCCCCCTCAGGTGCCTGAGGGCTGATACCGCCCTCCTCTCCACTGGCCCCTTCTCCGAGAGAGGCCTGTCGAGGAGCCCAGGCGTGTCTATAGCCTGAACCCTAACTCCCCCCAGCTCCAGGTGGCCTACCACCACGTTCTTAGTCGTGAAGGGGTAGGGCCTGATCTCAGGCTTAGCTCTCGATATAGCTTTCAGCAGCGATGACTTACCCACGTTGGGCGCGCCAGCTATCACTATGGAGGGCTCCTCCGGGTTTATGCTGGGGAGCTTGAGCATCTCAAGCTGCCACGCCCTGAGGGTCTTGAGGCAGTCATCCACGCCCTCCAAGAGCGAGCGCAGCCTCCCGAAGAAGCTCCTCCGCGCCCTCCTAGCCTCCGCCACGCTGCTGCTCCTGAGGATCTCCGCCAGGCACTCCCCCGCCACCCTCTCTATTATCCTCGAGACAGAGTATATCCTGGACAGGCATATCCTATACTCATCCACATCCATCATCGTCTCGAGCAACTCGCGGTAGAAGGGGTGTAGCGAGTCTATGAAGGGAGAGGAGAGGGCTATACGCCTCAGCCTCTCCGCCGCGTACCTAGCAGCCGCCTTAACTCGGGCAGCCTCAAGCCTCTTCATCGACTTGAGGCGCTGCCTCGACAGGCTCGCGCCAGCTTTGAGCGCCCTGCGCCTAGCGGCCTCAAATATCTCGTCCCACCCAGCTGGCGCCACGCTGATTCTCTCGAAAATCTCCTGCCCCACGTCCTTCACCCGCGCTTACGCAGCCACAGCTCTCGCCTAACATTGAGGACTTAGCCCTTATACTATTTCACATGAATTTCAGCGATATCCCCCGTAAACCAGGGACGGGGTCAGAGGGCCTAGCGCCCCACCGCTCACTGATCGCGTAGGGGCGCAGGCTCCTCATCCCCCAAGATAGAGCTAGGGCCGCGATTTATCGCGGTTATGTCCCTCAGCCGGGTAAGTTCATCTCATCGCTCGACGCCGGAAGTCCTCATCACCATGCAGTAATGGCCCTAGATGCCTCTTTAAGGTTATACCACAATGGCGCTGAATACCTAATTCTTCAGCCTATGATGGCGCTACGAGTGGAGGTATCGCACAAGAAAATTAGAGTGCTGCTGTGAGAGCACAGCATTAGGCTAGGAGCGCTCAGATGCTGGCTCTGAGCAGGAGTGCTATGGAGCCCTGGCACTTTTAAAGGGCCTGTTCAACCTTAGCTCGTGGCCACAGTGGAGGAGGGGGCTAAGCGCGTCCACGAGATAGAGCTACCTGCTAAGGTCGTCACGGGTAGTGGAGCTCTCGAGAAGCTCTCACCACTCCTCAAGTCCCTTGGCTTCAGCTGTGCAGCAATCCTGACAGGCCCTCATGTCAAGTCTATCGTGGGCTGGCGAGTCGAGAAGCTGCTGGCTAGCTCCGGGATTGAGGCGCACCTCCACGTGGTGGAGGGCTCGGGGAGGGAGGATGTGGA
>QMRZ01000192.1 GCA_003649495.1 Thermoprotei archaeon
AGGCTCAGGCACGGGGGCGGGGGCACGGGGTGGAGTAGGGCGTGGCTCGTGAGCCTGTACGCGAGGCTGTTCGACGGCGAGAGGGCGTATGAGAACCTGCTGGAGCTGTTGAGGAAGTTCACGCTACCCAACCTCCTGGACCTCCACCCCCCGCGCATCTTCCAGATAGACGTCAACCTGGGCGGCTGCGCCGGGGTGGCGGAGATGCTCCTCCAGAGCCATGACGGGGCCATACACCTGCTGCCAGCCCTGCCCAAGGCCTGGGGGAGCGGCTGCGTCAAGGGCCTGAGGGCTAGGGGCGGCTTCATAGTCGATGTATACTGGAGCTCGGGGAGGCTGGAGAGGGCCGTCATCCACTCGACCATCGGGGGCGTCTGCAGGGTGAGGTACAGGGAGCCCATAAGGGTTGAGGGAGCCGAGGAGGCCTCAGGGGATGCTGTGAACCCCCTGCTGGAGCCGCCGCCCCCGCCCAGGTACGTGTCCAGGGCTCGGCTAGCTCGCGTGCCGCGGCCCAGGCTCTACGAGGTAGCCTTCAAGACCGTGGCGGGGGGCCTCTACGTGGTGAAGCCCGCCAACAGGCCGTGAAGTTTAATAGGGGGCGACGCAGGGCAGTATCCCCTCCATGCCGCGCGGGGAGTGCACAGTCAAGGTAGTGTCGTTCGACCTGGACGGGACCCTCGTCCACAGGGACTACGTCGACTACTTCTGGCTAGAGCTAGTGCCGAGGCTCTACGCCGAGGAGCGGGGCATGAGCGTGGAGGAGGCTAAGAGGGTGGTGCTAGCCAGCTACGAGGAGGTGGGGCCCAGGGACATCAGGTGGTACCTGCCTAGCTACTGGTTCCACAGGTTCGGGATCAGCGAGCACCTGGACTACGCGCTTAGGGAGGCGGCCCGCAGGGTCAGGCTCTGCGAGGACGCGGCGGAGGTCATCGAGGCCCTCAGGGGCTCCTACGAGCTGGTGATATCGACGAGCGCCCCCAGAGTGTTCATAGAGGTCGTGATGAGCAGGGTACCCCTCCTCAGGGAGTCATTCACCAGGGTCTTCTCCTCAACCAGCGACTACGGCCTCCCCGGCAAGCCCGTCGAGTTCTTCGCCAACGTCATCAGGGAGCTGGGGGTAGAGCCGTGTGAGGTGCTACACGCGGGCGACGACGAGGAGTTCGACTACGAGAACCCCTCAAAGCTCGGCATCAAGGCCTACCTCGTCGACAGGGAGGGGGGCAGGGACCTCAGGGGCCTGCTATCCCTGCTGCAGCACTAGCGCTCCTGGCCTGCTGGGCCGCGGGGCGGCCCCTCAGGGGTAAAGTATATCGGCCCGCCTGGATAGCTAACGTAGGGGCGGCCTTGATCAGCTTCGAGGAGGCAGTGCTAGTGGCTATCGCCAGGGGCGCGGGCACGGTCGAGGCCGTGTCAGACGCCCTAGGGGTCAGCAGGAGCGACGTCGAGAAGGCCCTCGAGAAGCTCATGGCCGAGGGCCTGGTTAGGGTTGAGGAGAGGGGCTGGTGGATCTTCAAGTGGAGGGCCCTAGTCCTCACGAGGAGGGGCTTCGAGGCGGCCGCCAGGGCTTACGAGAAGCTCGCTGAGCTAGCCTCGAGGCTCAGGGAGAGGCTGGCCAGGGCCCGCGGCGAGAGTCCCGAGGCGCTCGCCCTAGCCCCAGCCTACCTGCTCCCCCTGATGCTGTGGATGGGGCTCCTCGACTTAGCGCTGCTCGACATCCTAGCGGCCGACGCGGGGTACGCGCCGGGCATTGACCAGCCCGACGTCAGCTACGCCTAGCCGCTCGAGGCTAGGCCGGGAGGAGGACCCCAGGAGTGCCACTCAACCAGCTCTCCCACGGCAAGCCATTTTATCGAGGAGCAGGCATTAAGCGCGTGTTCACCTCAGTCAGGGACTTCACGGTCATGGAGGTCGGCTATAGCAACCTCTTCGAGGGGTTGAGGGACCTCGGCGTCGGGAGCTTCGAGCTCTACGTGGATAGGAGCCTGAGGACTAGCAGGTACGTGGACATGGGGCACGAGGTCGGGCCGGGCTTCGACGTCTCCACGAGGGAGAACAGGGCTAGGCTGAGGCGCGTGCTCGAGGACGAGGGGGTCAGCGTCTGCGCCATACTCGTCGAGAACGACTTCTCGAGGGAGCTGGGGCCCGAGGTGGAGTACGTCGTCAAGGCCTGCGAGGTGGCGTCCGACCTGGGCGTCAGCGTAGTGCGGATAAACGCGGTCATGAGGGAGGCCGAGGGCTACACACTAGAGGACTACGTGGAGAGGACCGCCAAGGCCGTCAAGGAGTGCCTGGCCAGGTGCGGCGAGCTCGGCGTGAGCCTGGCAGTCGAGAACCACGGCGTGATAGCCAACAGGAGGGAGTTCCTGCGGGGGCTCCTCGAGAGCGTGGGGAGCGAGCTCCTCGGCCTGACGCTTGACACGGGCAACTTCTACTGGTACGGCTACCCCCTCAGCGAGGTGTACGAGATAATCGAGGAGTTCGCAGGCCACGTGAAGCACACCCACCTCAAGAACGCCCGGGTGCCAGCCCCCAGGAGGGAGGAGATGCGCAGGCCCGGGGAGGTCGAGATGGCCCCCCTCTACGAGGGGGACATAGACCTGAGGCGCGTGCTCCACGCCCTGAGGAGGGCGGGCTACGACTACGACGCCAACATCGAGGACGAGTCACTCGGGCGCTTCAAGGGCGAGGAGAGGAAGCAGGTCCTCAAGCGAGACGTAGCGTTCATAAAGGAGATCATAAGCGGGCTATAGCCACGGCGGCTCCAGCCAGCGAGGAGGTTCGTAGAGTAGGTGAGGAGGTACGCCAGGGGGAATCAAGTACTATGAGGCAGGGCCCCAGGAGAAGCGGGAGATCCTCGAGAAGCTCCGCAAGCTACTCTCCAGGTGGAGCGAGGTGCTGGTGGCCGTGGTGTACGGCAGCTTCGTGAGGAGGAGCTTCTTCAGAGACCTGGACGTGGCCGTGTACACCGGGGGCTCGCGGAAGACCCCCTACGCCTAGAAGCCACGCTATGCGCGGAGCTGACAGAGGCGCTGGGCCTGCCGGTGGACGCGAGGGTGATAGACGAGGCGCCGCCCTGGTTCAAGCTAAAGGTGCTCGAGGAGGGAGTCGTAGTACACGAGGGGAGGAGGGGAGCCCGATACCTACTGCTGAAGGAGGCCGTAGGCGAGAGCCAGGACCTCATGCTTAAGCTCAAGACGGCTGGAGGGGCCGGAGCGCCGCGGCGTGAGCGGGCATAGAGAACAGCTGTGCGGGCGGGCTGTGCAGGTGGGCCTAGGGCCTCGAGGCAGCTCGGCTACGCCTCCTC
>QMRZ01000193.1 GCA_003649495.1 Thermoprotei archaeon
AGGAACATATGAAGCCGTCAATCCCCGCTGCCTTAGCCATCTCAATGTGCGACCTCACCACTCTCTCATCCCAGGAGTCGTACGGGCCTAGGAGCGGGTAATCCGTGGCCGCTGCTATCTCCTCGTATGAGACACCCGGTGGAGTATTCCAGTGGAGCCAGCGGTGAGAAGAGCCCTGGGGGTTGCCGTACCAGGGGTAATAGAAGGCCAGCACCAGCTTAGGAGCACGCCTACTCCTCACAACTATTACCCTCCCCTTGAAGTTCTCAAATAGTCTCCTGCTAACCTCGCTGCATCGAGGATTAAGCCCCCCACTCCCGGGCACGACGCCGCTATTGGTAAAGCTCCATACGAGCACTTCCACGCCATCCTCCACTCCATAGATCCTGACTGTGGTGTACTCCAAGTCTCCCTTCTCAATCCCGACCTCGCTCTCCTCAGCTACGAAGACGAGGTATCCATTAATCCTAACCCTGACAAGCGTTGTATCGTACTGCCTCTTGCCTACACCGATCTCGCCGTCCCCCACCTCTACTCTGAGCCCTGGAGCATCTGATTCCTCAACCAGCTCATACGATGAGATGACAAGACCCTCTACTGTGACATGGGTCCAGTCAGACCTCGTCTCAACCTCTACTACCCGGTAAGCAACAGCCCTCACTGGAGCTGCTAACGCCGCTGTGCAGGCAGCTAGCAAGGGGCACAGGAGGAGCACTGCCCCCATGAATCTAAGGCCTAGCTGTCAATGCCTCTAGCCGTAGTTTAGGTAGCAACACTAACGTAAGCCCCCCAGAACACTCGAATCTCCTCCCGATACCACGCATGCACGCTCAAGCCTTGCTGTGGGACGCTATAGAGGTTTCCACTCGAGTGGAGTGGCCATATGTTCCCTCGGGCTTGGGCGATGGAGAGATTAGCTAGTACGTAGTGGAGTTAACACGTGTTCTCCAGGTACGCGGCCATCGTGAAGAACCTGAGGGGCGTGGTGCTCCTGGACTTAAGGGAGGAGGGGGTTCTGGACTCGATTAAGTGGCTGTCCAAGAGGTTTAGGTACAGGAACCTGGGCTTGACGCCGACCATCGTGGAGAGGTTCAAGGAGAGGTTGGCGGACATGTTGAATGGAAAGCCGTTCAGAGCCCTAGTGTACCCTGTTAAGTCGATAGAGAAGCTTGTGGCAGAGCTGGAGGAAGCCGGCCTGCCCAGGGAGGTGGCTGAGCTACTCATCCTAGCATCTACCTACATCTCGCCCGCCATACTCGTTGGAGAGTCTTACCGCAAGAACTTAGAGAAGCTTGCGGCGGACGTGGTGAAGGTGTGTAGAGAGCTTAATGTCAGGGAGTGGAAGCTCCACTTGCGGATAGCTGATTACACAGTCCTCGATTTCTACGAAGAGGCTGTGGATGAGGCTCTAAGGGCTCTCGAGGAGCCTAGCCTGGTGGAGCGCCTGCTCGAGGAGAGAAAGGAGAGGATATCTACGGACAAGAGGAGGTACTGGAGGATAAGCTGTGAGGATGGGAGGCCCTTCCTCTACTACATTGATAACCTCAGTGTAGCGCATGCCTATGGAGTGTTGAGGGGGGAGAGGGATTGGGCAGCTGCCCTCGCCATAATCCCGGTCGTCTACGTACCTCCGGGAATGAAGTGAGAGAAGAGATCTCAGATAATCTGGCCACGATGTGTGGGAAACAGCTTTAACTGCGTAGCCGAGCTTGCTCACGTATGGTTTTGGACAGCAGGGCAGTGCTCGACTCGCTGGGGTACGAGTATTACTATCAGGAGGAGCCCCCTAGAGAGCCCTCACGCGCGAACATCACGTTCTCGGACCTGCTCCCCGCCTTCTCAAAGATCCCGCTGGGCGGGGAGCGGCTCTACGAGCACCAGCTCAGGGCGCTGAGGGAGCTTGAGGCTGGGAGAAACCTCATATTCATAGCTGGGACCGGGAGTGGGAAGACTGAGGCGTGGTTCCTCTACGTCGCGAGAACGGGTAAGCGCGCGTTAGCGCTCTACCCCACGCTAGCCCTGTCAAATGATCAGGTACAGAGGCTGTCCAGGTACTGTTCACTATTAAACGCTGAGCTAGTCCAGGTGGACGCCCCAGCGCTCCAGTCTAGGCGGAGAGGCGAGGGCTTGAGGAGGCTGAGGGAGGAGGTGAATAGGGCATTAGTGGTGGTCAGCAACCCAGCCTTCTTACTACAGGACCTGAAGAGGTATGCTTCCTCCCCCTCGAGGAGCTTCATAATACGTGAGCTGCAGGGGCTTAGCCTGCTAGTGCTAGACGAGCTAGACTTCTACAGCCCGAGAGAGCTAGCCCTAATAGTGGGCATCCTCAGGATCCTGGCCGAGATAGGGTGGAAGCCTCAGGTAGCGGTGCTCACCGCCACGCTGAGCAATCCCGAGGAACTGGCTGAGATCCTGAGAGAGATCAACGGTCGTGAATCCTCCATAGTATCGGGCGAGCCCTTCAGGGTCCCCAACAGAACCTACATCGTACTAGGCAGGGACTTGGAGAAGTTGAGGAGGCTGATACTCGAGAGGGTCGGGGATGTAGAGCGCTTAAAGCTGGGCCCTGATATTAAGCGCGCGCTGCTAGACCCTGAGGAGTTCAGGAGGAACGCGTATAAGGTAGTGCTAGCGCTGAGGGCGCTGGGCATTGAGGTGGAAGTCCCCCACGTGGATCCTGTGGAGGTTCTAGCGCAATACGTCAACGATGCTGGAGTGACCCTAGTCTTCACGAGGAGCATAGGTAAGGCTGAGGAGCTGGTCAGGAAGCTTAGGCAGAGGCTCCCTCCCCACGATGCTGACAAAGTAGCTGCTCATCACCACCTAGTGTCAAAGGGCGAGAGGGAGGAGATAGAGAGGAGGGCGCGGGAGGGCGAAGTCAAGGTGATCTGCACTCCCCGCACCCTAGTGCAGGGCATAGATATAGGGAGCGTAGTTCGAGTGGTTCACGTAGGCCTACCCGACGATGTCAGGGAGTACTGGCAGAGGGAGGGCAGGAAGGGGAGGAGAAGGGGCATCCCCTTCACGGAGACCCTCATATTCCCCTCCTCGAGGTGGGATAGGGAGCTCCTCAGCAGGGGGCTTGAGGCTTTACGCAAGTGGCTCAGCTTGCCACTGGAGAAGGCCGTTGTAAATAGAGACAATAAGTACGCCCTCCTCTTCACCGGGCTGTTCAAGGCTGTGGCCTCTCGAGTACATGGGCTGAAGTTAAGCAAGGAGGAGCTGAGGCTCTTACATAAGCTGGGGCTGGCTAGGGGGAGGGAGCTCACGGCGAGGGGGAGGAGG
>QMRZ01000194.1 GCA_003649495.1 Thermoprotei archaeon
TGAGGAGCACGCTTCCATCGAAGAGCTTCAGAGAGACCCTGATCCCCCGCCTCGGGCCGCGGAGTATTACCTTAAGCTTCACGTACTCCTCGCTATATGAGAGGTAGTAACTCCCCTCAACCTTTACCTGGATCTCCTCGCCCTTAACCAGCCACGAGTAGGCCAGGTACACCCCCGCGATCGCCATAAAGAGAACCGCCAGCGCTAAGAAGCCGTGCCGCACTCGCCTTACCCCCAGCCAGCGTAGGGGCGCATCACGCTTCACATTATTAGGGCGTGGCCCGCGCGAGGCCCCCGGCGCCGTAGCCCCCACTGCATCATCAGGTATGCCGCTTCAATATATGCCTTTCCTGAGTCAGGCGTAAGGGCTGTGAGCACGTCGCTACCAGCAGCTATGGAGTGCAAGCTCCTTTAGCTATCAGCCTCAACAAATAAGGGCGTTAAATCATACGCCCGCTACCACCCTTCCCTCATCCTTTAGCGTACCTCTCTCCTCGACGACTATAGCCAGTCATCCTCCCAAAGCACAGCCTTTACTGTAAAGCATCGCGGAGAGGAGGAGAGTGTGAGCATCGGACGAGTCGGTGCTGGATGCAGCGAGACTATCGCTTACAGCCTGTTTAATGCGTGAGCAGAGTTATACGCCCTAATCGGTGAGGAGGGATGGACTGTGAGAGGACCTATTCAGTAGCTGGGCTGTGAAGTCAACGTGGTCTACGTTCCCCTGAGGCTCCGGGTAGGTCTCACAGCTGTCGAGCACCACTACGTGAGGAGGGATCTAAGATGCTTGGAGAGGTACGGAGCACAGAGGGGCAAGAGAGGTATTGAGCAGGAGGCGCGCTGAGCTCCTCAATGTATGTGAAAGGGCTAGCTCTGGGCCTCGCCTAGAGAGGGTGAGATTAAGCTGATGAGGCGGGAGCCCGCCTGTGGACTACACAGCTTACATCCATCCAAGTTTGCTGGAGGAGAGAGATACGTATTCGCTTTCAGCTAGTATCTTTACAAGCCATAACGTATCTCAATATTTTAGCTAGCTCACCTAATTCTACAGTAATAATCGAGTATAAACCCACGGGGTGTAGCGAGGGTCGAGTTTTAAGGAGGAAATTGGGATGAGGGTTTTATGTGATAATGCTTAAAAATCTCCTCTGCTCTCGTAGGCTGGCATGCCCTTAGGAAATGTGGTTGAAGTGCACGATCTCGTGAAGTTTTTCGGCGATGTGAGGGCTGTTGATGGAGTCTCGTTTAGTGTAAGGAGGGGGGAAATATATGGTCTCTTGGGACCTAATGGTGCCGGTAAGACTACGACTATCCGCATGACTATAGGTATAGTTACGCCAGATAGGGGCGAGGCATACATCATGGGATATAACGTCCATAAAGAGCCTGTCAAGGCTAGGAGCTTCATAGGAGTTGTTCCCGAAATATCAAACCCCTACGTAGATCTCACAGTCTGGGAGAATCTCATGCTAGTTGGAGAGATATACTGTGTTCCTAAGAGGATTAGGGTGAAGCGTGCTAAAAACCTTCTAAAGATGCTTAAAATATATGAAGCTCGTAACCGTAAAGCTAAGGTTCTCTCCAAGGGTATGCGGAGGAGGTTGTTGCTGGCTATGGCCCTTATGGGCGATCCAGATATACTGTTCCTAGACGAGCCGACATCTGGATTAGATGTAATAAGTGCTAGGATGATAAGATCACACCTCTTAGAGTTAAAGGAGCAGGGGAAGACCATCATTTTGACCACACATAATATTGATGAGGCAGGCATGCTTTGTGACAGGGTAGCTATAATGAATAGAGGCAAGGTAATCGCGAGGGGCACCCCTGAAGAATTTAAAATAAGATTTGGGGAGTATGCTCGTATTTTACTCTGCTTCGACAGGGAGATAGATGCCAAGCTCATTAGAAAACACTTCGATTCTTATGAAGTTATAGTCCAGGGAAGGCGATTAGCGATAATATGTAGATCAAAGGACCTGAGAGACGTACTCGAGCAGATAGTGCAGGTTACTAATGAATATAGCTTAAGCATAGAGGAGCTCCGGGCATCAGGATTGAACTTTGAAGATATATTTGTAAGGTTAGTGGAGGGTTTGGGATAAGATTTGAGGAGATTACAATTCTTGTATAGGATATGGGTGCTATGCCTCAAAGATATGAAATTATATTACTTCAAGGGGCCCACGATCGTCATGGGGATTCTCATGCCCTTATTCGTGTGGCTTGCATTCGTAGCCGGTAGAGGATTCTCATTTACTGAGAGTCTGCCAGCGCTCATAACGCTAGCCTCCTTTTTCGCTTCATCATCTATTACGCCCATAGTAATGCCGTGGGAGGCGAGGCAGAAGAGCTTAGAAATGCTCTTGAGCAAACCAGTAACTATATACATCGTATTGCTTGGTACGGCACTGGCATCATCGATATTCGGTATTTTCATCTCATCTGTCCTAGTGACTATCGGCCTGCTCCTAAATGTCATACCACGTGATTTAATCTCGTTAGCCCTCGGGATAGCGGTATCTTCACTATGCTACTCATTTATGGGGCTAGTATTTTCAGCAATACCCTCCGATGTACCGGCAGACGCAGTCATGCTGTCGAGCGCTGTTAGGTTGCCACTAATATTCGTGAGCGGAATATTCATACCTGTACATAGCTTACCTCACTACGTTAAGCCCCTTGCCTTTATCTCGCCACTGACCTACTTCTCAGATCTAATTAAAAACGCCTATGGATACAGCTCGCTCCTCTCTCCCTCAATTGATGTGATCGCCCTCCTTCTATTAACGATTATATTTGCGGCGTTGGCACTAGCTGCTAATAAAAGAACTTTAACGAGGCGATTATAATCCACCAAATCCTATCAACCGGAGGTATAGGAGATAGGATAAGGAGGGGATTCGAGCGCCGCGAGCTCGGCGCCCCGAGGTAGCGCTCCACGCGAGCCTTAGGCGCGGCCATACACGCCCTATGAGGCTAGCCTAATGGACTTCCTCAGCTCCTGCGGAGGCGCAAACTTTTTTGTGCCATATCTCGTTAAACTAGCTGTGGTGGTAGTTAAGGTGGTTGTACCCCTCGACTCCTTAGAGGGATTGGAGTCTGAGGTGGCTGAGCATTTCGGGAGAGCGCCCTACTTCGCGCTAGTAGAGCTTGAGGGAGGGGAGGCGCGCGTAGAGTTCTTCGAGAACCCGAGGCGGCTGGGCCGTCCTCCGGGAGCCTACGTGGCCGAGATGGGGGTAGACTACGTGGCTATAA
>QMRZ01000195.1 GCA_003649495.1 Thermoprotei archaeon
CATCTACGCGTCGCTGAGCAGGGGCTTGAGGGGCGCCATGGGGGCCTCTGGCTTCCTGGTAGCTGGGAGGCGTAAGAGCCTAGTCGCGGGCTCAGCACTGCTCCTCACATCCCTCGTGCTTGCGGCTATGGCACTGCGCTCGACGCTCCCGGCCCTAGTGGCTGAGATGCTTGCGGTGAACGCCGTGCTCTCCCTGTTCAGCGTAACCCTCAGCATGCTGCCTACCCTCGATAATACCGATTGAGGAGTTAGGCTCAGCGCTCGGCCTCCTCCGCAGCGCTGACACTATAGCCCTGTTACTGGCCACCCCGCTCTTCGGCGTGATGCTAGACGCGTACGGCGTGACGCCCGTCCTCTTAGCCTCAGCAGTTGTCCTCCTCCGCGCGGGTATAGCTTGAAAGACGCTAGGCGTAGAGCTAGGAAGATTTCAGATGATGTAAGCCTCTGGGAATACGGGGATACTCAGTGCCTTAAAGCCGTCGGAGGGATGGGGCGGCTGGTCTTGCTAACGAAGGCTTCACGCCTAATGTAGATGTCTTCCTGGACAAGCCCACCAGCGGCCTAGACCAGTGAACAAGGTCAAGGTCTGGAGTTCATTTACGCGCCTAGCTAGGAGGGGGCGCACGTCCTAGTCACGTCACACGACATAGAGGAGGTAGAGAAGTACGTAGACGAAATAGTATAAGTAAGGTGTAGCGTAGGGAGAGCGAGCTCCTGGCTTTAGTATCCGCTTGATACGCGTTGAAGCGATCCTCTGGGACGGGCTAGCTTTAAGGAAGCTACGCCATCTCCTCCAGGGGATCGCTGGCATTGGAGGGGTGTAAAGCGCAAGATCGACTCTCACCGCCTACGTTGACGAACATCGAATCCCAGAAGTCGTGGAAGCCCTACCAAAGGCTGGCATCACTGCCCAAGTGGCTAGGGCGCCTAGCTCACCTCTTAAAATAAATAAGGATTAGGGCAAGCTTCTACCTCGTTCAGCGAATTAAGGGGAGGCATGAATACTCTGTTCTTTAACCCCCTGAGAGCTTAGCCCTAAGTACGGTTGCTATCCCAGTTACTGCTCGCCTAATGATCTTCCCCTTACTCAATATCGCGTCCTTAATGATCCTCCTAGGTGTTAAGTAGAAGGCTGCATAAGCCAGCTCAAGCATTTGCCGAATCTTCTTAGGACTCACGTATATATTCTTCATTACAACGTTTAATGTAGTGTAATCACTCCATTTTTT
This sequence comes from Thermoprotei archaeon, assembly GCA_003649495.1. Classification (GTDB taxonomy): domain Archaea; phylum Thermoproteota; class Thermoprotei; order Thermofilales; family Thermofilaceae; genus B17-G15. Next base: position 1,230 of record QMRZ01000195.1, read on the forward strand.
ACTCAATAATAGACCTTTACTCACTGCTATCTCCCAGAGCTCAGTACCTGGGAAAGGCGTTGCAACGGTAAACTGTGCGTAATCCAGGTTAAGCCTCATGGCTAACGCTATAGTCTTAAGCATGTCAACCTCTCTCTCATAGGGGAACCCTATCACGAAGGAGCCCAGCACTCCAAGGCCAGCCTTCTTAGCGCACTTAACGGCCGCCTCGGATTCCGCTACGGTCACGCCCTTCCTGATGAATTTAAGAGTCTCCTCAGACCCCGACTCTATGCCTAGGTACAGGGTATGGGCCCCAGCCCTCCTCATAGCGCTAGCAGTCTCGTAGTCAAGAGTATCCACCCTAGAGGACGCCGCCCACGAGATATCCAGCCCCTCACTCACGAGGGCCTTAGCTATCTGCTGCGCCCTGCGCCTATTAAGCGTGAACGTATCATCTAAGAACTCCACCTCCCTCACTCCGTACTCCTCGTGTAGTATCTTAACCTCCTCGATCACCCTGTCAACGCTGTAAGCTCTCCATCTTCGGCCGAATAGCTTGGACGATGAGCAGAATATGCATCGGAAAGGACAGCCCCTAGAAGTGATCAGAGTGCCGAACCTCCTGCCCTCGAAGTTATATAGCTCCATTGGCAACAGATCAAAGGCTGGCGGGGGCAGTTCGTCAAGATTCTTAATCAAGGGCCTCGGTGGTGTTGACTTAACCCTATCCCCCTCCCTGTACGTTATCCCCCTCACTTCCTCAATTCCACCCCCTTTCTCGAGGACGTCGAGCAACTCCCTGAAAGTCTCCTCCCCCTCACCCCGGACTACTACATCTAGGTGAGGACACTCCTCCAGCGTCTGCCTGGGTAAGAAGGTTGCATGTGGCCCTCCTATAACTGTTACGACGTTGGGGTTAATGCGCTTAGCCAATCTAACCACCCTATAAGCGTCATATATCGTGGCTGTCGTCGCGGTAACCCCTACCACCTCTGGATCATAACTCGCAATCCTCTTCTCTAAGTCTGCTAAGCTTAAGCGCTCAGCTATCCCGTCAATTATGCGTACATCATGCCCCTCATCCCTCGCCACAGCGGCTAAATAGGCTAAGCCGAGTGGAGGGCCTGTGACCCCCACAACCTCATAAATTGCGCTCTTACTTGGCGGTAAGATGAGCAACACTCTCATGGCTGCCCCCCCGCACCAGCTCCTCCCAATACTTCTCATTATAGGGGCAACTGGGATCGGGACCCATCAAGTCGCCAAAGTACGCATATGCCCTCGCCCTACACCCCCCACAGATGTACTTATAGGGGCAACCACTGCATGCACACCTGTCCCTATCTCTCAGCAGGTTAAGGATGGGGCTCTCATGCCAGATCTTGAGAAATCCATCCCTTAACACATTACCCACTCTTATCGGTAGGAAGACGCAAGGCTGGACGTCACCGTTATGCTCGATGGAGCAGTAAATCCTGCCGGCTCCACAGCCTCCCAAGAACTCGGCTAGGACATAACCCGCGTGTGCATATTCTTCAGGGATTATCAGCTCGGCGAAGTGGGTGGGCGATATCCTATGCTGCTCGTTAACGTGCTTCAGCGATACGACTGCGTAAAAGGGAGATGTCGAGAATACCTGGAGGCCGCCGCGGCTCCACTCGCTATAGAGGTACTCGAGTAACTCTACACGTTCCTGAGGAGATAGATCGAGTTCAATTAGGTTCCTGCCTCTCCCTACGGGGATGAAGTTGAACGCTATGAACTTATCAGCGCCTAACTCCCTTGCTAGCCTTATCATCTCTGGGATATCTCTGTAGTTCAGCTTAGTTACTGTAGTTGCTATACCCACGGAGAGTCCGACTTTCTTCAAGTTCCTAACTCCTCTAACAGCGGCCTCCCATGCCCCTTTAACTCCTCGAAAACTATCATGCAGCTCTGGATGTGGCGAGTCTATGCTAACCTCAACGTACCTGACTCCCACCTCCTTGAGCCTAGCAGCTACGTGCTCCGATATGAGGGTTCCATTGGTAGCTACGCTAACGTAC
>QMRZ01000196.1 GCA_003649495.1 Thermoprotei archaeon
CTCGTCAGCCGCCCTCAGGCCGTAGGCGACCGCCAGCGCCCCCTCCTCAGCCATCTCAGACGCCTCCCAGGGCTGCAGGCGGCCCCGCCTCACCTCCCTCAACAGGATGAACAAGGCTTCAAGCAAGCTGTACCTGGAGTAGTACACCTCGAAGCGCCCCTCAGCCAGGAGCTTCAGGCACGCCTCAACCTCCCCGCCCACATCCACCCCGAACGATGGCAGCAGGAACGTCGTGTCGAGCAATACCTTCACAGCCACTTCAGGCACCCAAGAGCCGCCGCTGCGCCTCCAGGCTAGCCTCCTCAGCCTCCTCAGGGCTCATCCTGATCCTCTTGGGGGATCTGAGGGATGCCTCGAAGAAGTCCTCAGCCCTCCTAAGCACAATGCTCCTCCCCCTGACTAGCAGGAGGAGCCTATCCCCCTCTCTAATGCCCAGGGCCTCCACGACCCGCTTAGGCAGGTAAATGGCGTTCTTCCTCCCGACTTTCACAGTAATAACCTGGATCAACCGGACATCACCAGGACTAACCGGACACAGCCTGGTAAAAAGCATTAACCCAGGATAGCTCTGGCGAGCATTCGCCTCCACAGGGACCCTCTCCCGGCCCCCCTACACGCCAGTGCCCCTCACAGCAGGTAGTGTTCAGGAGGGCTTAACGCCTCTACCCGGGGAGGAGGGGGAGGCGTAGCTCAGCGGTCACGCGTAGTCACGGGAGGAGGGCTTCACAGCCTCGTCGAGTACCCTGCGGCATCTACACGCTGCGACAGGCGTGGAGGCGCACCGGAGGCTGAGAGCTGCTGGATGACAGGTATCGCAGGCCTATGTGGACTCGGGGCACGGCTGGGGAGCTGATGGACTTTGGAGATCCTGGAGAGGCTCGAGAAGTACCAGGCTGAGGCGCTGCTGCTGTGGGAGGGGCACGCCGAGATAACGGCCTACAGGCGGGGCAATTTCATAGAGCTGGCCATATCCTCCTCTGAGCTCAGGTCATTCCTGACCGGGGGCCTCATAGGCAGGAGCAGGGCGGCCGCCGCCAGGGAGCAGCTCCAGCAGGCCGTGATCACCATCCTAGGCCCCCCCGCCTACGCGTGAAGGGCTTGACAGCCCTAGCACCCGCGTGGAGGAGCGCCGCCTGCACAGCATAGGCCAACCGCTAGCCAGCGAGCTTATGGGCTGCACCAGAGCGTGAAGGTCGCCTAGAGGGGGGTGGGCCTCGCCTGCTCGACTAACGCGCGAAGCCTCTCACAACTACCTACTTCGCGGTGGTTAAGGCTGCAGTAGCCTCTATCAGCTTCTTAAGGTCCATGTAGCTCCTCACAGTCCGGTCGACTACCTCCAGCCTGAGCCTCTCATCCCTCGAGAACAGGAGCCTGCCCCTAGTGAACACGCGGTACTTGAAGGGCAGCGGAGCCTCATTCAGCACCTGCACATCCACCGGGACCCCCAGCTCCACCTCCAGCTTAGCCGAGAACTCCACCGCGTAGTAGAAGGCATCCCTGGGATCCCTCACCCACACGGCCACGTCCACATCTCTGAACCACTCCCTCTCCAGGAAGCCGCCGTGGACGTAGGCGAACACCACGCCGCTATCCTCGGCCAGCCTCTCCCTCAAGCGCTCGACCAGCTTCAGCCTCTCACACTCCGGCATGCTACGATACTTGAGCTCCATCTCGGCTAGGCCGGCGTAGTCACTCACTCCCCACACCGCGTTTAAGGGACTCCCTTATACGCGATACGAACTCCTCAAAGTCCTTTAATCCCCTTCTAACGCTCTCGTACACCCTCTCATCATCTATCACCCAGTACCTGTGGACCAGCAGGTTCCTGAGCCTAGCCGCGGAGGCAAGCCTCTCAGCCAAGCCCCTGGGCAGGACCCCCTTGACGCCGAGCCTCGCGAAACAGTCGGGGTAGCCCTGGGGCCGCTCACCGTACACGCTGATGAGCAAGTGCACGCATATGCTCGAGGCAGCCTCCACCAGCTGCACCACCAGGTACCTCATCGATAACCTCTCGTAAATCGATAATTCCCCGTACCTCCTGCTGACGATCCCCCTAAGCATCTGGATCGCGTCATTGATCTCCCTAATCCTCGCCTCCACGAGCTCCTCATCAACCTTCATGAGCCCTCCTCTAGACCCAGGCTAAACTCGACACACATCCTTATACTCTTCCCCCAAGGGTATAAGCGAGTGATAGGGGCGCCGACCCCCACTTCCTAGACTCGGTCTACATAGTCGTCGCAGCCCTCCTGGCTCGGCACTCCGCTCAGCCAGCAACTCGTAGACCTCACGAAGCTACTGGCTTTAGCGCTTCTCTACTCCCTAATGGGTTCCGCAGCCTCAAAGTACGCTATTGGATACGTTGAGTTGAGAGAAGAGGCCTAAAGTTCTAGAAGCTACGCACCGCCGACTGAGATCTTTAGCTACACGAATAGCCGGAGCAGAATACTCTGAGTAGGTGCGCGTGACAGTCCTGCTATTCCTTTATCGCGCTGATGGCCCACTTAAGCTCGCCTCCTTCTCCTCCACGAGCGCGCGGGCGAGGAGCGGGGGCGGGTCCCCAGCAACCGGGGCTGAGCTAATAGCCTGATCCACAGCTACCTGGGGCCTGATTACCAGGCGCGCAGTGCAGCTGTTTCCGAGGTAGAGGGTGGGCAATGCGGGATTGATGATTGAATGGGAATTCTTAGTAATGGGACACGGCATGCAGTGCTTGGTGAGCGTGTGGAGTACGTCGTCCGCGTCGACGATAGGGGCAGGATAGTCATACCAGCGAGGCCAGGCGGGCGCTAAACATAGGCAGGGCTGTGAGGCTCCGCGTAGAGGGTAAGGCCCTGATCCTAGAGCCCATCCAGGATCCCCTAGAGGAGCTCTCTAAGCTGGTGAGGAGGGTTTCGGTAAAGGCCTCTGAGGCGCCCTGGATGCTGCGCGCAATCGCCTCCCGCCAACTGGCGGAAGAGGGTGAGGGGGGCGGTGGCGAGCAGAGCCACGCTCGTGTTAATTGAGACGGATGTGCTCGTAGCGGCGATAGACCCCGAGGATCCTCGCCGCAAGGAGGCGGGCGGCATCCTCACAGCAGCTCGCCGCCGCTCTCTATCGCCTTACGCACTGATAGAGCTAGACCAAGGTCCGGGAGCATAGAAGTCGAGGCCTACCATGCGTTCTGGCGAAAGCTGCACGAGGTGCTGGAGCACTACGGCGTCACCCTCCTGACCCCGAGCCCGCTACACCACGCCGAGGCGGGCAGGCTGAGA